>JBNJGR010000046.1:0-16705 GCA_051747885.1 Bacteroidota bacterium
CATATTTGCTCCGTCCGACATTGCTTCTGCCGGATTGGGATGTGTTTCAATAAAAATACCATCGGCACCCACTGCAATTCCCGCGCGGGCTATAGTTTCAATCAGTTCGGGCTGGCCGCCGGTTACACCGCTGGCCTGGTTGGGTTGCTGCAGCGAGTGGGTGATGTCGAGCACAACGGGAACATTCATTTTCCGCATTTCGGGAATTCCGCGGTAATCCACTACCAAATCCTGATACCCGAAAGTTGTTCCCCGTTCGGTAAGCACCACATTTTCGTTCCCGCTTTCTTTTACTTTGTTTACAGCAAACTGCATGGCCGCTGCCGACAGAAACTGGCCTTTTTTAATATTCACCACTTTCCCGGTTTGGGCAGCTGCTACCAGGATGTCGGTTTGCCGGCAAAGAAAGGCCGGGATTTGCAGCACGTCAACATATTCAGCAGCCATTGTTGCCTCTTCGGCTGAGTGAATGTCAGTAACGGTCGGAATATCAAACGTTTCATTCACCTTTCGCAGAATTTTTAACGCTTTTTCATCGCCAATTCCCGTAAAAGAATCGAGCCGTGAACGGTTGGCTTTTCGGTACGATCCTTTAAAAATGAAAGGAATTTTAAGCCGGTTGGTAATTTCAACAATTTGTTCAGCAATTTCCAGCGCCATTTTTTCGCCTTCGATTGCACAGGGGCCGGCCATCAGAAAAAAATTATTCTGATCAGTGTATTTTAATTTTTCTATTGTGGGAAGCATTGTCATTATTTTTATCTCTGAGCAAATGTAGGAAGTAGTTGGTCAAATGGCAATATCAACTGCAAAAATAACGGTTATCCTTTTAAAAAATTAATTAATTTTGGGCTGGAAATCCCTAAGGATTTATGATGACCAACAGCTTTTTATATTATTTCACCAGAGAAAACTTTATTGAATTGATTGCAGCCCTTGTTGCAGTTGCTACAATTATTGTTCTTTGGAAATACCGCAAGTCACCCGAGGTTAAATATTTAATTTTTGTTGAAGTGTTTGCAGCTGTCTGGGCCACAGGCAACGGGATTGAATACACTGTTCATACACTTCACTCAAAAATCATCTGGACACAGTTTTCCTATGTGGGAATAGTATTCTTACCGGTTAGTTACTATTTATTTACAGCAGCTTTCAGTCAGAAATTAAATGTACTTACTCCCCGAAATATTTCACTCCTCCTGGTTGTTCCATTTATTACGCTGATGCTGGTTTTTACAAATCACTTACATCATTTGGTTTGGGTGAGTATAGAGTTTGACCCGGAAATTAATATGGTGTACTATTACCACGGAGTTTGGTTTTGGTTTTTTTGGGTTTACTCGATCCTGTTAATTTTTATGGGCGTTTTTAATCTTGTGCAATCCATCTATAAATTTACCGCTTATTATAAATCACAGGTAAGTACCTTGCTCATTGCAACTATTATTCCTCTCACAGGTAATCTGATGTATGTTACCGGCCTGAATCCGGTTCCCGGTTTCGACTGGACGCCAGTTATGTTCATTTTTACAGGCCTGATTATTACTTTTGGTGTTATTAAATATCGGATTTTCGATCTTGTTCCTTTTGCCCGCAACAGGCTTATTGAAACAATGGATGATGGCGTTTTGGTTGTAAATTCAGAAGGATTTATTGAAGATTGCAATTCAGCGGTTCATAAGATTTTTCAACTTCAGCAAAAATCAATCATTCGCGAACCTTTTACCAAAGTGTTTTCAAACTACAAAAATTTTGTTACTGTCTTCGAAAAAGAGGGGGCCGGGGCAAACGATTTGGAAGTTAATTTGTATGGCACCGATAAATATTATCAGGTTCGGGTGTCTCCTGTTTTTAACCGGAGCGACAAAATTTCGGGCCATTTTATTCAGATTCATGACATTTCGTCGATGAAACTGGGTGAAGTTGAATTGAAGGAATCGAACCAAAAACTCAGGGCAGAAATTGAAAAGCGGGGAAAGCTGATTGAAGATCTCGATGCTTTTTCGCATACCGTTGCGCATGATCTTAAAAATTCGCTCGGCTCCATTTTTTCGTCAACTGAAATTTTAGATGAAAGTGTTGAGAATGACGAACCTGAACAGTTGAAAGAAATCATTGGACTGGTAAGAAATTCGGCTGAAAAAGCGATGCATATTACGCAGGAGTTATTAATTCTGGCCACTGTAAGCCACACCGAAATTGAGCTGAAACTACTGAACATGAAATCGATTTTCAGGGAAGCTCAAAAACGTTTGCACCAGGATATTACGGCGAGCGGTGCAAATATTAAACAGCCCGAAACCTGGCCTCAGGCAATGGGCCATGCCCCGTGGATTGAAGCGGTTTGGACCAATTACCTTAGCAATGGCATAAAATATGGCGGATCGCCGCCTGAAATTGAGGTAGGTGCCGATATTCCGGAAAATAACCATGTAAGATTCTGGATTAAAGACAATGGAAAAGGACTGACGAAAGAGGAGCAATCGAAACTTTTCAGGAAATATGCACGCCTCGATCCAGGGAAAGCTGATGGCTACGGATTAGGGCTTTCCATTGTAAAAAGAATTGTAGGAAAGCTGGGGGGTAAAATTGGAGTTGAAAGTTCCGGAATTTCCGGACAGGGTTCACTTTTCTATTTTATTCTTCCGCGGGAAACCGACTGAATTTTTACTCCCTGATTATTTTTTCAATGCGGGAATCGAGTTCTGCCTGGTCGTTTGCAAAACTGGCCAGCCCGGCCAAATTCAGTAGGGTGTCGATAGCCAGCTCGCCGCTTTCAATTCGTGCTGTCCAGCGCTCATGGTTTGGAATTTTCCCGTCTTCCGAAATGTATTTCAAATCTTTTTCGCTCAGGTACGGAAACATGTCGCCGCATCCAGCTTCATGAACCCGGTCGATAAGTTCATTCCCGTCAGCCGGGCAGTTATCAGAAAGGCTTTTTGCCAGTTCAAGTTCCTGTTCGGTCACTTCCCAAAGTTTACCGGGGAAATATTTCCCTGCCATTTTATTGAGTCCAACCGGATAAACTTCGTGTAACTTCGGTTTGAAATCTCCTGTGAGTTTTTCTTTTCCGTCGGCAGCTACTTTTATTGGCATGGTAAAAACATCGGTCCCGGCAAGAGAATCAAGCTGTTCATAACTTCGTAAACTGGCTGCGATTAATCTTGATGGTTCTTGATGGTTTTCAGAAAGTTTGGTGACCCATTTCTGGGTTTCCAGCACGGTTCGTTCACCGGCTCCCGTTCCGTCTCCCAGGTTGTTGTCTTTTATATAGGCGCCTATTCTTCCCAAAAAAACATTTTGATAATTGGGCTTTGTAATGGCTGTTACCATCACATTTTGCCGTGCCGAAAACTCCAGTGTGAAATTAATTTTCACGCCCATCCCGCGTAGTTTTCGGGCAGCCAGTAAGCCTGCTGCTGTGTAGGGTACTTTTATGATGAACTGTTCAGGGCAAATTTCAAAATACCTTTTTCCATATTCAATTGTTGCTTCCATGCTGTGAGCGGTGTCGGTGTGGAGTTCTACACTCACAAAACCCCCAAACTTTTTGGCCAGCCGCAATCCATGCCGGGCATTCAGAATAAAAGCAATTTCAATAATTTGTTCCCTGTGTGGCAATGAACTTACAATCTCTTTCGCGTCGGAAATAAATTCATCGTAAATACCTTTTTGAATTTCTTTGTTAACCAGCGTGTTGTTGGTAGTGAGTGCAGTCATTTCGGCTGTCCAGTTTCTTTCGGCTTCTTCAATATCGCCGGTGTCGAGCCACAATTCGGTGCCGGTGTTTCTCAGGTTTTGCCAGAAAGAATTGGGCTTTGCCTCAATCGGTTTTTCATCAACTCCTTCGGTAATAAAACTTCGTATTTTTTCTTTCAGTGCTTTTTTCATACTATTAAAATTGTTTGTTTTTAGCGGTATAGTATGGAACTCGCATGTATTTTAATCATGCTCTTGGGTGTAATTATTTTACATGCTCGTTTCATGATTGTTTCAATTTACCCTAAAATTTACGGAAAAATTTAAAGCAAAGGAAAAATTTGGTTTAAAAATTTCTTAAAGTTTGGCTTTATGCTGGTTCTTTGGGGATTGGTGCTTGAATGAAATTGATGCAGGAAATCAAATTTTATTAAATTCACGCTGTAAACTATAATCAATAAAAAATGAAACAAATTATGCTGTTACTTGCCGTTTTGATCCTTTCTTTTTTTCAGCTAAATGCCAATCCGCCATATCAGGTAAAAGGACTTTGTATTGCGGCACCGTCGCCCGGGATGGTAGATGATTTTGTTGAATTTATTGACAATGAAATGGCTGAAGCTGAGTTGAATCTGCTCATTTTACGGGTTGATTGGGGTTACGATTATCAGTCACATCCCGAGTTAGTTGGGGATAATCCGCTGAAAAAGGAGGATGTAAAAAAACTGGTTGAAGTTTGCAATGAAAATAATATCAGGCTGATTCCGCAAATTAATTTGCTGGGTCATCAGTCGTGGCATGGTTCGGTTGGTAAATTACTCGAAGTGTATCCTGAATTTGATGAAACTCCTGAAGTTGAACTTCCGGATGAATATGAATGGCCCAATGACGATGGTTTGTATTGCAAAAGCTATTGCCCGCTGCACCCTGAGGTTCATGATGTGGTTTTTGCTTTGGTAGATGAAATTACTGAAGTTTTTGAAACTGACGCGTTTCATGCCGGAATGGATGAAGTATTTTACATCGGGCACGAGCAATGCCCGCGCTGTTACGGCCACGACAAGGCAGAACTTTTTGCCGGCGAAGTATCAAAAATACGAAATCATTTAAATGAATCAGGAAAAGAACTCTGGATTTGGGGCGACCGGCTGATTGATGGAAAAACAACAGGGATTGGATTTTGGGAAGGAAGTTTTAACAACACCCACCGCGCCATCGACATGATACCGAAAGATGTGGTGGTATGCGACTGGCACTACGAACGCCCTGACCCCACTGCTGTTTTGTTTGCTGCCAAAGGATTGCAGGTACTCACTTGTCCGTGGCGAAATGCTGAAAATGCAGTTGAACAGGAGAAAATGATGCGCCTGTTTATTGATGGAGCCACAACAGAAATGAAACCCAAGTACCTGGGAATGTTGCAAACGGTTTGGGGACCAGCAGGTACTTTTATGGAAAGTTACCGTGGCACAGCGAGCGATGAACGTCACGACAGTTCAGCTGACTGTTTTAAATCACTGGCGGATGCCTGGAAAAAGTAAAAGGATTTTGTTTAGTAGCCAAAACAAATGTTATTTTTACCATTTATAATAAATCAAGTAAACCAGAATAAAATGAATTCGAAAATTAAATTTGCCGGCACTCCCGGAGTAGCAATTTTCCTGATGATTGTTTTTAACATGCTGAATTTGTCAGCTGCAAACCCACCTGCTGCACCCGATGAGTTGCCTTCGCTAAAGGGCAAAAAAGTACTGATGGTTTGGGGCGGATGGGATGGTCATCACCCTAAAGAATTAACTGAGAAAGTTCATAACTGGCTGAAAACGCAGGGGGCTATAGTTACTGTATCCGATTCGCTTGGCGTTTATACCAACAAGGAAATTATGGAAGAAACCGACCTGATTTTTCAATCGTGGACAATGGGACAAATTTCGCAGGAGCAGGAAAAAGGCCTGCTCGAAGCTGTTAAAAGCGGAGTTGGTCTGGCAGGTACGCATGGCGGCCTGGGCGATTCGTTCAGAAATAATACAGAATATCAGTTTATGGTTGGTGGTCAGTGGGTAGCCCACCCGGGGGGTGAAATTGATTATACCGTTGAAATAACCGACAAAACCGATCCGCTTACCGAAGGGATCAGTGATTTTGAAATTTTCTCAGAGCAGTACTACATGCATGTTGACCCGAATATGAAAGTGCTTGCAACTACAACTTTTAACGACGAACATGCAGAATGGATTGACGGGGCTGTGGTTCCTGTGGTATGGAAAAAAACATATGGCAAAGGCCGTGTTTTTTATATTTCATTAGGGCACACACCAGCCGATTTCGATATTCCACAATCATGGGAGATATTAAAGCGCGGTATTAAATGGGCGAGCGGCAGCAAATATTTACCTAAGGAAGAGTGGATGAGTCCTGTTTATCCGGGAAAATAATTTTCAGAAGGCTTTGAAATAGTATATAAAGAATTATATAATAACCTCAAATTTAGCGATCTTCTTCGTTGTCGAAATTTTTAAGTCCTCATTTACAACAAGTAAATTACGGGTTAAAAATTTCTGCCGCCTCGAATCTCATCTAAATTTGAGATTTTTCAAAGCCTTCTTTTAGTGAAATATTCAAAAAGTTTATTCCTGTCGATTTTTAGGAACAGAATTTGTTCTGTTAGTGCGGCTAACAAAAGTAATTTTCTTTTGTTTGAATTTTAAAAGTATATATTTGAACCGATGTTGTATCACAAAATATTCAAGCATAAAACATCAAAAACCTGGGTGGTTTTTGTGCACGGAGCAGGAGGGAGCAATGTTGTTTGGTTCAGACAACTGCGCGACTTCAAAAAACATTTTAATGTTTTGCTGGTAGATTTGCGTGGGCATGGAAAATCGAAAAAACAGTACTCTCAGGAAGAGATATACAAGTTTGATGAAATTGCAGCGGATGTAATCCACACCATGGACCACCTGAATATAGAAAAGGCCCATTTTGTAGGGATTTCACTGGGTTGTATTATCATTCGGGCCATGGATAAACTTGCACCGGGAAGAGCTGAATCAATAATCCTGGGAGGTGCAGTTGTTCAGTTTAATAAAAAAATTAATGGTTTGGTTAGCGTGGCCAAGTTGTTGAATTCCATTCTTCCTTACATGTGGTTATACAGGCTGAATGCCTGGATTTTAATCCCTTCGCGAAAACATACTGAGTCGCGAAACCTGTTTATTAATGAAGCTGTGAGGCTGGGGGATCGTGAATTTAAAAAATGGCTGCATATGTCGGGCGAAATCAGGGATAATCTCAAAGAATTTCTGGTAAAAGAAGCATCGGCGCCTGTTTTGTATTTAATGGGAGAGCGCGATCATATGTTTCTGCCCATGGTTTCGAACCTGGTGAAAAAACACCTGAACTCGAAGCTGGAGGTAATCCGAAACAGCGGGCATGTTTGTAACCTCGATCAGCCGGAAATTTTTAACGAGCGCTCCATCCATTTTATAAAAAGTTTATCTGGATAAAGAAATATATTTTATACAGACCTTTGATGTATCTCAACTTCAGTGGCACTATTTTGACAATCCTGCTTCAACTTCTGTAAAATATTTTGAGCTGATATAGCCACGACGCAATGCAATAAGTGCAGCTTCGTGACTGTTTTTTACTTCGAAATATCCGGTTTGTACTCCGGCCAGTTTTGCTGTAAATTCTTCGTTTTTATTCAGAAAACTCCGGGAACGAATTTTCCGAATGAAAATGGTTTCAATGCGGCCGGGAAATTCAAGGGCAAGGCGCGAGTAAATTTCCGGATCGTGTTGTCCGCTGTCGCCAATTAAAATAAACGTCCGGTTGGGATAAAACCGAAGCAGATGCTTAATTTTATCAAACTTGTGCTGATGGGTTCCTCCACCCGATTTCCAGAATCTCAGAACGCTGTGTTCCAGTTTTTTAAGTAAAAAAACGCCACGCGGCAACTGGTTGTAGCTGAAAAAATCATCAAGCAAATCATAAAGGTTCCACTCGCTGCTTGAAACATAAAAAAAAGGATGAGATACCCTGGTGACTGTGCCTTTGGCCATTGTCCTGTAAAAAAATGAAATGCCTTCAAACGGAGCACGGGTGTGGGCATTTTTAAACAGCATTAGCCTGAGTTTTTTAAGGGTTTGGGTTGAATGTGAAACCATTACCGTATCATCAATATCTGATACAATAATGTGTTCATTTCCCTGTGGAATAAACCTGATATAACCGGTGGCAGTGGTTTCAGGCTGGTCTTCTACAATTTCGTCTAAAAGTTCGAAATGAACAGGAAACCAGTCGCCAACAGATCGCCCCTCCTTTTCATTTATCCTGAATTTGAACAGAAAAAATCCCTGTTCATCGGTTTCGGTAATTTGGGTTTGTCCCTGAAAGGTAGCTTTTACATTCACTCCGGCAATTTCATCACCTGAAAATCTTTTTAGGGTGGTCAGCATATTTTGCCAAAATTTTAATTTATCATCAGGTTTCAACAGGCCTTTGTCCTCGATAACTATTCCCTGTATATATGCTTCTTTTTCATTGCCGTAACCTTTGAATGGCAAAATTTTGGGAATATCCAGCCATCCGGCTTTTTGCTTCAGGAATACTTTAAACCGTTTTATCGGTTTGTAAGCCCCTTTTATTACTGGTTTAAGGTATTTCATCCTTAATCGTATTTGATTTTTTTATAATATTACATTTTCTGAATTAATAGCAGCAAACATCAGAATTTAAGTGTTGCTGCTTTTAAACACGTTTAAATTAATAAAATTGAAGAATCAGACAAATTCAAAAATATTGTTTGTTGTCAACCCAATGTCTGGGAACGCCCTAACGGACGATTACCGTTCAATTATTTCAGAAAGTGCCGAAAAAATTAATTTTCAGTGGCAGGTTTTTGAAACAACGGGTGAAGACGATTCCAACAAAATCAGGGCGCAAATAAAAGAATTTGAACCACAAAAAGTGATTGCTGCAGGAGGTGACGGGACTGTTAACATGGTAGCCGTTGAGCTTATGGAAACCGATATTGAACTGGGGATAATTCCATCAGGCTCGGCAAACGGATTGGCATATAACCTTGGTATCCCTGAAAATTTCCGTCGGGCTCTGAGGTTTAATCTGGAGAATCCGGCAAATCCAATGGATGTCATTAAAATTAATGACCGGTACTTTTGCCTGCACCTGAGCGATGTGGGAATTAACGCACGAATTGTTAAGCGATTTGAAAAAGAGGGTTCGAAAGGACTAATTGGGTATGGCAAGCAGCTGATAAAAGAATTATTTGAAGGAAAAACCTATTTCCCTTTTTATATTGAAATTCCCGGGCAGCGGCGCAAAAAAATGAAAACTGAAATGCTGGTAATTGCCAATGCCAAAAGCTTTGGCACGGGGGCAATAATTAATTTTACAGGGAAAATTGATGACGGCAAATTTGAAATTGTAATTATCAGGCCCTATCCATGGTGGTTTGTTTTTACCTTCATTTTAGCCGCTTTTACGGGCAGTTTACACCGCATGAAATATGTTAAAGTGTATTCCACCGACAAAGCAATCATTAGTTTGCCTGAACCCCATGAATGCCAGGTTGATGGTGAAATTATTCCGGAGACAAATTCTCTGAAAATTGAAATTTTGCACCAGGCAATTAAAGTTTGCGGAGTGTAAGTTTAATGCCTGCCAAGTTCCAAAACAAATTCCTTTTTTTCTTTCCGTTCCCTGGGTTTCAACTCTCTTTCTTTCAGGTCATCGGGCAGTTGATTCGCATTGCCCGGAGCACCAACAGCAATGCATGTTACAGGCTCGAAATTTTCAGTGTCGAGGTTTAAAAAAGTTGTTGCCTTTTCTTTATCAAAACCGCCCATCTGGTGAATTTGAAGTCCCATTTCTGCCGCCTGCACTCCCATAATTGCACTGGCTGCTCCCATGTCGTGCAGCGCCTTCCCGTTTGGACGGTTATTAAAATCAAATTTTTTCTTCATTACCGTAATGATGAGTACCTGCGCATGCTGTGCCCACTCCGGATTGATTCCCGTTAAAATATCGAGGACCTGTTGGAATGTTTTCCGGTCTTCCCGCCTTACATAGTAATAATGCCAGGGTTGCCCGTTTCTTGATGAGGGAGCCCAGCGGGCCGCTTCAAAAAGTAAATCAAGCATTTCGTCAGTTACCTTTTGATTTGAGAATGCACGCGGGCTCCAGCGGTTTTTTATGGCTTTGTTTAACTGCATGTTGAATTATTCTTTTGTTTAACTGTTTGAACAGTTTTGTTGACAAAATGTTTTCTGCATCTTTACGAAGATCCAATAAAAAAGCCGGTTTTAAACCGGCTTCCTTATAGAAAAAAAATTAACATTTCTGGTCGTTCTTTTTTCCTTCAACCTGATCGCGAAACCATTCCAAAGGATGTGAAGTAGGTCTTTCGATGGGCATTCCGTAAACACGGTCGTTTACAAATGACGCCATTACTCCAAGAGCCCTTGAGACACCAAACAAAACAGTGTAGAAAGTGTACTCTTCTATTCCGTAGTGGTAGAGCAATGAACCGCTGAATGCATCGACGTTTGGCCAGGGATTTTTAATTTTGCCAATATTCGACAAAATAGGCGGTACTACCTTATAAAGTTGATTAACAATGTCAATCATTGCATCATCTTTAATGTATTTTTCTGCAAATTCCTGCTGTGCTGTAAACCTCGGGTCAGTTTTACGGAGAACAGCATGGCCGTAACCAGGGATAACACGGCCTTCTTCAAGTGTTTTTTTGCAATAAGCTGCTACCTGCTCATCGGTAGGCTTATCGGTGTCCAAATCCTCAATCATCTGAGAAATCCAGTGAATGACATCCTGGTTTGCAAAACCGTGCAGAGGACCCGCAAGACCTGTCATTGCTGCAGAATAGGCGTAATAAGGATTACTTAGCGCCGAACCTACAAGGTGCGCAGTGTGCGCCGATACATTTCCTCCTTCATGGTCGGCGTGGATAACCATGTAAAGGCGGAGAAGCCTGCGAATATCTTCTGAATCGAACCCCATCATGTGGGCCAGGTTTCCAGCCCAGTCGAGACGCGGATTAGGCTCAATCTGATGGTTGTTGTGAAAATTCCGGCGATAAATATAGGCTGCTACGTGAGGAAGGCGTGCAATCAGGTTCATCACATCTTCGTAGGTTGAATCCCAGTAGTATTTTTTATTTACACCGGCCCTGTAGGCTTTTTGAAAGATTGACTCGGTGGCCATGGCAAGAATTGCCGCACTGAACTGTGTCATTGGCCTCGAATTCAGGGGCATGGCCTCGATAACATCGAAAACATGCTGCGGCACATGGGCTCGGGTGGCAAAATCTTTCGAAAGGTTCAATACATCATCTTGCGTTGGTATTTCACCGATTAGCATCAGGTAAAATAATCCTTCAGGAAGCGGTTCCCCGGTTGGTGAAATTTTGGGAAGTTTTTCCCTCAGTTCAGGTATTGAATATCCTTTAAAACGGATACCTTCGTTCGGATCAAGTTTCGAGGTATCGGTAACCAGTAAAGGAATGCCTTTCATCCCTGTGAGAACCTGTCCCAATGTAACTTCAGCAATTACCTTGTCGGCATGTTCATTTTTAATACGTTGAAATTCTTTTGAACACTTGCTGGCTTTTTGAAAAAAACGGTACTTAATATATTCCATATTCTTTTGTTTTTTGTATTAATTATCAAAATGAGTTAATGCATGTTTTTTATCACTTCATCCGAAAAATCGGAAGTGGTTAAAAGCGTGGCGCCCTCCATTTGGGCATACAAATCGGAGGTAACTTTTCGTTTGGCAAAAACATGCTCCATAGCGTCGTACACATGTACGGCTGCCTTGGTCCAGCCAATGTGTTCGAGCATCATAACAGCCGAAAGTATCAGCGAACTCGGATTTGCTTTTCCTGAACCTGCAATGTCGGGTGCTGTTCCGTGGGTAGCCTCAAAAATGGCATAACCACTTAAAAAATTTATGTTTGCCCCTGGCGAAATTCCAATTCCGCCAACCATTGCTGCCAGTTGGTCCGAGATGTAATCGCCGTTCAGGTTCATAGTGGCAATTACCGAATGGTTGTATGGTTTTAACAGAGATTCCTGTAAAAAGGCATCCGTAATAACATCTTTTACAATTACTTTTCCTGCTTTTTGGGCTTTGTCCAGTGCATTTTCAGCATCGAGGCGGCCTTTTTCTGTTTTTATTTTTTCGAACTGCCGCCAGGTAAAAGTATGGTCACCAAATTCTTTTTCAGCTAAATCGTAACCCCAGATTTTAAAAGCTCCTTCGGTGTATTTCATGATGTTGCCTTTGTGCACCATCGTTACCGAAGGCAGTTCGCGCTGAATGGCATATTGAATTGCTGCCCTGATTAACCGTTCGGATCCTTCTTTCGAAACAGGTTTTATGCCAAAAGAAGAACTTTCGGGGAAGCGGATTTCTTTCACTCCCATTTCCTGAATCAGAAAGTCACTTAATTTTTTTGCCTCAGTACTGCCAGCCATGTATTCAATCCCTGCATAGATATCTTCAGTGTTTTCGCGGAAAATATGCATGTCAACCAGTGTGGGATAACGGATTGGAGAGGGGACTCCCTTAAACCACCGAACCGGGCGCAGACAAACAAATAGATCGAGTGTTTGCCGCAGTGCCACGTTAAGCGAACGGATTCCTTCACCAACGGGTGTTTGCAGTGGCCCTTTAATTCCAATCAGGTATTTCCGAAAGGCTTCAATGGTGGCATCGGGCAGGTAACTGCCGGTTTGCCTGAAAGCTTTTTCGCCGGCCAGAACTTCTTTCCAGATTATTTTACGCTGACCACCGTAAGCTTTTTCAACTGCAGCATCAATTACCTTTTGCGATGGCATAGTGATGTCGTGCCCGATTCCGTCTCCTTCAATAAAAGGGATGACCGGTTTGTCGGGTACTTGCAGTTGGCCATTTATGTTTTTTATTTCTTCCATTTTACGGTTTAAAAGAAAGCCATTGAATGCCTTTAAGATAACAAATTTTGTGAATATTTTGTATTCTTAGTGGCGTAACTGAAAATCAGTTTTTTGTAGTCTTGTTCTGCAAAAACTGAGCAGCAGCAATTCTTTTCAGTTAAGTTTTTTATTCAGGTTTTCATCCAATGCTTCCAAAAATTCCTGGGTCGTAAGGTAATGTTCTTCTTTTAGATCTTTACCATGTATCACAAGCGCCAAATCTTTGGTCATTTTACCTGACTCAACGGTTTCTATGCAAACCTTTTCCAGGCTGTGGGCAAAGTTTACCAGCTCACCATTGTTGTCCAGCTTGCCGCGGAATTCAAGACCGCGCGTCCAGGCGAATATGGATGCAATTGGGTTGGTAGAAGTTGGGTTACCCAGTTTATGCTGCCTGAAATGGCGTGTAACAGTTCCGTGGGCAGCTTCGGCTTCCATGGTTTTTCCGTCGGGCGTAACCAGGGTGGAAGTCATCAGCCCGAGCGAGCCAAATCCCTGGGCCACTGTATCACTTTGTACATCGCCGTCGTAGTTTTTGCAGGCCCACACAAATCCGCCGTCCCATTTTAGCGCAGCAGCTACCATATCGTCAATCAGGCGGTGTTCGTAGGTAATTCCAATTTCTTCAAATTTATCTTTGTATTCGTTTTCGAAAATTTCCTGGAAAATATCTTTAAACCGCCCGTCGTATTTTTTCAGAATGGTGTTTTTGGTTGACATGTACAAGGGCCATTTTTTCAGGATAGCCTGGTTCATACACGAGCGGGCAAACCCGCGAATCGACTCATCGGTATTATACATGGCCATGGCCACACCGTCGCCTTCAAAATCGTAAACATTGTAGCTTTGCGGTTCACTGCCATCTTCCGGAGTGAAGGTAATGGTGAGTTTGCCTTTTCCTTTGGTAACAAAGTCGGTGGCTTTGTATTGATCGCCAAACGCATGACGTCCGATGCAGATGGGTTTTTTCCAGCCGGGAACCAAACGCGGGATGTTTTTAATCAGAATGGGCTCGCGGAAAACAGTTCCCCCGATTATATTCCGGATTGTTCCGTTGGGTGATCTCCACATGTATTTCAGTTTGAATTCATCCACGCGGGCTTCGTCCGGCGTAATGGTGGCGCATTTTACGCCCACGCCATATTTTTTTATTGCATGTGCGGCGTCCACTGTAACCTGGTCGGCGGTGGCATCCCTGTTTTCCATACCCAGGTCATAATATTTCAAATCAATATCGAGGTAGGGGAGAATCAATTTTTGTTTTATAAAATCCCAGATAACCCGGGTCATCTCGTCACCATCGAGTTCTACAACCGGATTTTGAACTTTAATTTTTTGCATGAACATCTTTTTTAATTATTATTTTGTTTTCGGATTAAATTTAGTGCAGAGCCTGCTTTAAACCACTTGATTTGTTGTTCGTTATAGGTGTGGTTTACTTTGATTAAATCCTTTGAACCGTCAGCATGTACTACTTCCATTGTAATTGGCTTGCCTGGTGCAAATTCATTCAAATCAACAAAGTTAAACGTATCGTCTTCCTGAATCAGATCGTAATCGTTTTCGTTATCGAAAGTAAGTGCAAGCATTCCCTGTTTTTTCAGGTTGGTTTCGTGAATGCGTGCAAACGATTTTACAGTTACAGCCCTCACTCCAAGGTGGCGGGGCTCCATGGCAGCATGTTCGCGCGATGAACCTTCACCATAGTTGTGGTCGCCAACAATAACCGTAGGAATATTTTTTTCTTTATAAGCCCGTTGCACATCCGGAACTTTTCCGTATTCACCTGTCAGCTGGTTTTTTACATTGTTTGATTCATTGTTGAATGCATTTTCGGCACCTATCAGCAGGTTGTTCGAAATATTATCGAGGTGACCGCGGAAACGCAGCCACGGTCCAGCCATTGAAATATGGTCGGTAGTACATTTGCCCAATGCTTTAATGAGCAATTTTGCCCCGGTGATGTTTTTTCCATCCCACGGATCGAAAGGTTCGAGTAATTGTAACCGGTCGGAATCCGAAGCTACATTCACCTTCACTTTTGAGCCGTCTTCGGCAGGATCCTGATAGCCGGCATCTTTAACGTCGAATCCTTTCACCGGAAGTTCAAATCCTGTTGGGGGATCCAGTTTTATCGTTTCGCCTTTTTCATTGGTAAGGGTATCGTTAATTGGGTCAAAATCGAGTCGGCCGGAAATGGCTATTGCTGTAACCAACTCAGGTGACGTTACAAACGCGTGGGTGTTTGGGTTTCCATCGTTTCGTTTCGAGAAGTTGCGGTTAAACGAATGGACGATGGTATTTTTTTCGTTTTTATCGGCGCCGGGGCGTGCCCACTGTCCGATGCAGGGGCCACAGGCATTGGCAAAAACTTTTCCGCCCATTTGTTCAAAAATGCTAATATATCCGTCGCGTTCAATGGTGTACCGAACCTGTTCGGAACCCGGGGTGATTGTGAATTCAGATTTTGATTTCAGGTTTTTGTCAACAGCCTGTTTGGCAATTGATGCTGCGCGAGAAATATCTTCGTAAGATGAATTGGTACAGCTTCCAATCAAACCTACTGAAACATCGAGCGGCCAGCCATTTTCTTTTGCTGTTTCTTTCATTTTTGAAACAGGAGTGGCCAGGTCGGGTGTAAACGGTCCGTTAATGTGTGGCTCAAGTTCAGAAAGATTGATTTCAATAAGTTCGTCGTAATATTTTTCAGGATTTTTGTAAATTTCCGGGTCAGGCGAAAGTACGTCTTTCATTTTTCCGGCCATTTCAGCTACTTTTTCTCTGCCGGTAGCCTTCAGGTAACGTTCCATACTTTCGTCATAAGCAAAAATGCTGGTAGTTGCACCAACTTCTGCACCCATGTTACAAATGGTACCTTTCCCGGTTGCAGAAATAGATTCGGCTCCTTCGCCAAAATATTCAATGATAGCGCCTGTCCCTCCTTTAACGGTTAAAATTCCGGCTACTTTAAGTATGATATCCTTAGGAGCTGTCCAGCCGCTTAGTTTTCCGGTAAGTTTAACACCAATCAATTTGGGCATTTTAAGTTCCCAGGGCATTCCGGCCATAACATCTACTGCATCGGCACCTCCTACGCCAATGGCCACCATGCCAAGCCCGCCGGCATTAGGTGTGTGCGAGTCGGTTCCAATCATCATTCCCCCGGGAAAAGCATAATTTTCGAGTACCACCTGATGGATGATTCCGGCCCCGGGTTTCCAGAAACCGATTCCGTATTTATTGGAAACTGATTCCAGAAAATCAAAAACTTCCTTATTGGTAATCCGTGAAACATTCAGGTCGGTTATTCCTTCAACCTGAGCCTGAATGAGGTGATCGCAGTGAACTGTTGAGGGCACTGCAGTGGTTTCCTTTCCGGAGTTCATAAATTGCAGCAATGCCATTTGAGCTGTTGCATCCTGCATGGCAACACGGTCGGGCGCAAAATCCACATAATCGCCACCCCGCTTAAAGGATTCAAGCGGTTGTGTTTCATATAAATGCGCATATAGTATTTTTTCGGTGTAGGTGAGTGGGCGGTTGAGTTTTTGACGGGCTTTTTTTACCCTTTCGGACATTTGTCTATACACTTTTTCAATAAGGTCTGAATCAAACATATCTGTGTCTTTTAATTTTTACAAATTAGTCACAAAAATGAACAATAAAAATCGCGAAAAGTTGCGAGATTTTTAAGTATTTTCCTCTAATGGGACGCTAAATATATAGATAATTAAATATGTTGAAAACTATATTGGCTTATTTAGAATCATTAAAAAAACACATCGTTTTTTTTTAATCTTTTGTGCAATCAGGCAATATAGTTTCATATTAATTATTTACAAAATATTTCACATTGCATTCCTTTTTCAATGTGCTACATTTTTATTACAAGTATTGTGTTGCAATTATCCTGCTTTTCTTTTGGAATATTCAGCAAGATGCCATAATCGGTTTCCATATAATCAACCTTTTCGCCTCCCGCAAAATATGTTGCTGATTTTATTTTT
>JBNJGR010000047.1:0-16579 GCA_051747885.1 Bacteroidota bacterium
ATTGGACCGGAAAGAGAAATCAATATTATCTGGCACATCAAAAACCAAAACTTCCTCTTCTTGTTCAAGTGTATCCTCATTTGATTCATCAGTTTGCGGGGCCTCTTCCGTATTGGAATCATCAGCTACCTGCAGACGGAGCAATTCATTTAAATTTACCAGCGCAGAATTCAGTTGCAGGTTTCCGGCAAGGGTTCCGTCCTTCAAAATATAATTCAGGTAATTGGTAACATTACCTGCCAGCTGAAAATCGCTCTGTCCAATGTTCATGTTTAATCCGCTTAATGTAACAGCTTGTGGTGAGAAATCTAGTTTTCCTTCCGGCACCAGAATTCTCTGAGTAAGTGACGGCGATTCATAAACAAACTGGTTGAGTAAAACTGTTCCGTCTGACCGGATTTTATCATACTGCTCGTTTTCAATGGCCGAATAGTTACCTTTTACCACCAGGTTGGCATCAATCAAACCGGCTATATTTACACTGTCGAGCGGGAGGGCTTCCTTTAATTCATTGAAATTGACTTTTCCAATAAAATTACCGTCGAAATAGGGATCACTAACCAAATTTTTCAATGTAAGTGACAAATCCACCGGGCTGTTTTTTACCTCCGCATGTGCTTTTTTAACATTGACCTCTGTTAAATCTAGCACTCCCTGAGGTTTAACGATTGACACATCTGCAGAAATATTTTTGATTTCTTCGGGAAGATCGGCATAATGCAGATTTCCGTCCACCACATCCATTTTAATGTCGAGAGCCGGATAATCGTCACCGAGATAGAAACCTTTCACTGTTCCCGATATTGTTGCCGTTCCGCTGGTCTCAATATCTTCCAGGTATTCTTCGTAACCAGGCGGAACAAGTGCCAGAAAGTTATCAAATCCCGACTCTTTAGTTTTCAGTTGCAAATCGAAAAACATGCTGTCGTTGGGCATCTGAATCAGGCCAAGCACTTCCAGTGGCAGGCGATTCACCAGCAACTCATTTTCCTGAATTTCGATGTCCATTTTATCGTAATCCACATTCAGCATGGTGCGTGTTTCTATGGACAGGTTCGAAATATAATTCGATCCTTCATAATTCAGCGAAAGCTTTTCTGATGTTCCCTCGGCGAGCAGTTGCGCTGCCGTTCCGTACATTTCCCCTGAAATGTTGATGTTGATGTTCACGAGCTGCAGAAGCATATCCAGTTCGCGATCGTCGTAAATGAAATTTGCATCAGTAATTTCAATTTTTTCAAGCTGAAGTTCCATTCCACTTTCTTCAGTAGTTTCAGATACTTCTCCGGATTCTTTGGCAATATCCCAGTTCGCATCTCCGGATTTCCCAACAACAAGATTTAACCGGGGACTCACTAAAATTATTTCTTCAATGCCAATTTGATCTCTGTTAAATAAACTGCCAAGTGGAGTATTTGCCTGTAACGAAGGCATAGCCATTAATGTATCAGTTTGAAATTCACCTTTCCCGGTAACCAGAACATCCTTTAATTCGAGTGTAAGTTTGGGGAAGTTGCGGAGCAAAGAGAGTTTGAGGTCGGCAAATTCAACTTCAGCATTTACATTTTTATTGATAGTGGTTTTTGTTTTCTCCATCAAAGTTTGTTTAAAAAACAGTGGGATAGCAGCCAGTGAGGCAATCAGCAAAACCACAATTATTCCAATGATGATAAGTGTTTTTTTCATGTTACTGTCATATTTGTATAAATTAACGCAGGCATACTTCTAAAATGATGCCATTTTCAAAATTAAAGAAAACAGGATGAATTTGAGGGGAATAAATGTTAAAGAGTGATAATAATGAGTCTTCTTAATAACTGCAGCGCCGTTTGGCTCGAGCGGATGATATTCCGTTCGCGGTTGTCGCCAAAAAAAAATTTTTCAGCAATTATTTCGTTATTACCGGCAACTGCAATCCACACCGTGCCCACCGGTTTTTCATGTGTTCCGCCTTCCGGACCGGCAATCCCGGTTGTTGCAATGGCATAATCTGCATTCATTGTTTCCTTTACTCCTAAAACCATCTCGCGGGCAACCTGTTCACTCACTGCCCCGTTTTCTTTCAGTGTTTCCGGTTTTACTCCCAGTATTATTTCTTTCATTTGGTTGGAATAAGCAGTTACGGCGCCCTTAAAATAAGCTGAACTGCCGGGAGCAGAAGTGATTAAATGTGAAATATAACCGCCGGTACAACTTTCGGCAACAGCCAAAGTATTATCTTTTTTCTTTAAGATTTCACCAATTACCCCGGCCAAGGTTTCGGTATCGTACCCAAAAATATTTTCAGGAATAATTTTCTGCAACTTTTCAATTTCGGATTCTACCTGTTTTTTCAACTGGTTTTTATCTTTTCCAATTGCTGAAAGGCGCAACCTGACTGCCATCGGATTTGGCAAATAAGCAAGTTTGATGTTATCGGGAAGTGCATCTTCCCAATCTTCAATCTTTTGGGCCAGCATCGATTCGGGTAACCCCTGAGTTAAAACTGTTTTGTGATAAATGGCTTTTGTTTTTCCATTGTTTTCCAGCCTTGGTAAAATTTCGTTTTCCACCAGGTTTTTCATTTCGAAGGGAACTCCCGGAACAGAAACAAAAATGGTATCGTTTCTTTCGAACCACATTCCGGGGGCAGTGCCTGCTTTATTGAAAATAATAGTACAACTTTCAGGAACCAGCGCCTGGTCGCGGTTCAACTTATTTAAATCGATGTTTCGGTTTTTGAAACGTTGTTTGATGTGCTTAAATGTTGGTTCATGAAAAACCAGTTTTGTATCGAAATATTCGCACAACACTTTTTTGGTAATATCGTCCTTTGTCGGGCCCAGTCCACCGGTAAGAATAACCAGGTCAACCTTTTCTTCTGCATTTTGCAAAGCTTTTGTAATGTGTTCGTTATCATCGTGAACCGAAGTAATTTGGTGAATTTCAATACCGTGCAGGTTAAATTGTTCGGCAACCCAGGCCGAGTTGGTATCGATTATCTGGCCAATTAAAATTTCATCGCCAATGGTTATAATTTCTGCTTTCATTCTTTAGTATCAAGATATTAGACAATTAGACACAAGACTAAGAAAAAGTAATAAAACACAAGCAGCTTCTGTTATCATTATTTTTTGTCATTAAAGGTCAACTTTCAAACTTTTTCAAATGCTTCAATCGCTGTAACAGTGGTGGATGCGAATAGTTAAAAAAAACATATTTTGGATGCGGGGTCAGGTTGCTTAGGTTTTTAACCGACAGTTTTTTCAGGGCTGAAGCGAGCGCTTCGGGCTTGTAGTATTTGGCTGCAAAGGCATCGGCCTGGTATTCATTTTTCCGCGAAAGCTTATTCATAAAAATTCCCAAAACAAAGGAAACCGGCGAGTATAAAATTCCGAAAGCAATCAACCCGATATGGAAGTTTGGTTCTTCCACTCCCAATGCTTTGCTCAGGTGCGGGTTATCAATAAGCAGGGAAAAAATGAACAGCACAATTCCGGTTTGCACCAGCGATATGATCAGTCCCTGTGTAACATGTTTCTTTTTGTAATGGCCGATTTCGTGGGCAAGTACAGCTACAATTTCATCGGTTTCCATGTCTTTAATTAATGTGTCGTACAAAACAATTCGTTTTTTTGGCCCGAGGCCGGTAAAATACGCATTTGCTTTGGCCGAGCGTTTGGAGCCGTCAATCGCAAAAATATTGTCGAGTTTGAAGCCCACTTTTTCAGCAAAGTTTTCAATAGCATTTCTCAGCTCACCCTCTTCCAGGGGTGTTTGTTTATTGAACAGCGGCACAATCAGGTTGGAATAAAACATGGCCATAAAAATGCTGAACACTGCCACCACCAGCCAGGCATAAATCCAAAACATATTCTGGGTTTTCTGGTAAATAAAAATAACGAGTGCCAGCAAACCGCCGCCAATTATAGCTCCCAGCACCCAGCCTTTTAACTGATCGAAAACAAATATTTTGGGAGTGGTTTTATTGAAACCGTATTTTTCCTCAATCACAAAGGTCTCGTAAACCGAAAAGGGCATGGTAATAATGTCGGACGCAAACATAATGATTCCGAAAAACAGGAGTGACGCCAGTATAGCATGAGAAGTGAGGTTCCAGGCAATACTGTCAACAAATGCAAAGCCGTAAAAAACAAACATGGCCAGCATAATCAGGAAGCTAAAAGTCCCGGCTATCATTCCAAAGCGTTGGTTTTCTTTTTGATAGGCCTGCTGTCTGGCGTATTTTTCCTCGTCATAAATTCCTTTCACCTCGTTGGGCAATTTTTTGCTCATTCGGGTGGTATTGAGATACTCGAGGTAATTCTCGAAAACAAAATCGAGAATTATTATGGCGATGATAATCAAAAAAATAATTTCGTGCATATTCTAACTTTTAAACTGCAAAGATAGCATTTGGATATGCGAAATCCGATTTGAAATTCTATAAATTCAAATACCAGAAATTAACTGTTTCAGAATAATATTTTTTATTCTTCTGTTTCACCTCATAAGGATTTTATACCTTGCATGTTAATCGTAAAAGCCAATGACCAATGAATAGCACAATTATGACATTCAGCTTACTTAGTTTAATTTCGTTTACCATTTATGGCCAGCAACAGAAACCCGAATTTGAAACTCCTGCCCACATACTTGTTTTTTCAAAGAACGAAGGATTCCGGCACGAATCGCTTTCCTCGGGGATAAAAATGTTGTTTGATTTAAGCGAAAAACAAAACTGGGTAATTACTTCAACTGAAAATGCATCGCTGTTTACCGATGAAATTCTTTCCGGTTTTGATGTGGTTGTAATGATGAATCCATCGGGCGATGCTCTGAACGACAAACAACAGGTAGCTTTTGAGAACTTTATGAAAAAAGGGAAAGGTTTGATTGGGATACATTCGGCTGCTACGCTGGAATACGACTGGCCGTTTTACGGAGAATTGATTGGGGGCTATTTTAAAAATCACCCGCCATCCCAGACCGGAACCGTAATTTTTGAAGATTTCGATCATCCGGCAATGGAGCCGTTCAAAGGAATGGAATCGTACACAACTTTTGATGAATGGTACACATTCAAAGAAAACCCACGTCCGAATGTGAACGTGCTGGCCTCGCTCGATGAGAGCAGCGTAAAAAAAGCAAAAAACGATGACTGGAAAATGGGAGATCATCCTCTCATCTGGTGGGATGAAGAAAATGGAATGCGTTCGTTTTACACCGTTTTCGGACACACTCACGAAGCATTTCAGGATGAACTAATCATCGAACACATTAAAAATGCCATAAACTGGGCAGGAAAAAGAATAGATTAGATTTATATTTAAGCATCGCATAAAGGGCATCTGGATTATTCAGGTGCCCTTTTTGATTTCAAAAAACAATATCAGCTCTTGATGGTTATTGATCAAAATTCCGGAAAATGAAAAAAAAGAAGAACTGGCAGATAAAACTGGGTATTTTCCTGATGGTATTTTCAGGAGTATTTTTCGCAGCAACATTTGTTATTCCGATGCTCGATTTGCCCACAAAAACAAAAATAATTGCCTCCACTACGAGTCTTGTTCTGATGGAAATCGTTTTTTGGTCGGGTGGTTTATTGGTAGGTAAAGAATTGTTTACCCGCTACAAAAAACAAATGAACCCCAAAAACTGGTTCAAAAAGAAAGCAGCAGAAACGGAAAATTCATCCTTTGATTCCTGACTCTTTTTTCATTTTCATAATTCTTCCCTTTTTTTGAAATAACAAAAGAATAAAATATCTTTATCTTCAAAATGTAAATATAAAATGCAAATCAAGTCAATCTATCTAATTGCAATTATTCTGATTTCTGTGAGTTGCAACACAAGCCAAAAACAGGAATCAAATACTGAAAGTGATAAAAAAGAAATTGAAGTTGCATGTGCAGGTGCTGTTCCGGAAAGACTGAATTTAACTACTGGTGCGGAACAACCGGCTGCAACTCCAAATATCGATTCACTAAAAAAGTCCAATCCTGAATTTATAAACATGGTTTTTATCCCTGGCGGTACTTTCAATATGGGTGCGCGCGATGACCAGTTTGCACGACCCGATGAATATCCGGTGCATCCGGTTAAAGTTAACAGCTTTTTTATGGACCTGCACCCGGTAACAAATGCAAAGTTCAGGGAATTTGTGGAAGAAACCGGCTATGTAACCACTGCCGAGAAAGACATCGACTGGGAAGAGTTTAAAAAGCAGTTGCCTCCTGGCACTGAAAAACCGGAAGACAGCCTTCTCGAAGCATCATCACTTGTTTTCACACCTACTGAACAGAGGGTAAATCTGAACGATGTTTCCAACTGGTGGCGGTGGGTACGAAAAGCAAACTGGAAACAACCCGAAGGTCCCGGAAGCAACATTGAGGGGAAAGATAAATACCCAGTTATTCATGTAAGTTGGGAAGATGCAGTGGCTTATGCAGAGTGGGCCGGCAAACGTTTACCTACAGAAGCCGAATGGGAATATGCTGCACGGGGCGGTAACGACGATTACATTTACTCGTGGGGATTTGAGAGGGTAAACCAGGGCACACCAAAAGCGAATAGCTGGGACGGAGAATTCCCTTTTCGCAATTCGCGGCAAGATGGATTTGAATTGCTGGCCCCCGTGAAACAATTTCCGCCAAATGATTTTGGATTATACGATATGGCCGGAAATGTTTGGGAATGGTGTGCCGATTTGTACCATCATGACTATTATCAAACATTCGATATGAACAAAACCGCAAACAATCCCCAAGGACCTTATGAGAGCTACGATCCGATGGAACCAAATGTCCGGAAAAGAGTGATCCGAGGAGGTTCATTTTTATGCAATGATTCTTACTGTTCTGGCTACCGTGCTGCAGCTCGTATGAAAAATACCGAAGATACCGGGATGTCGCACATCGGTTTTCGTTGTGTGATTTCAGTAGAATAAAATAAAAAAAACGCTTCTGCTGGTGAGAAGCGTTTAAGCAATTATATTTCAATATTTTCTAAAAAATTTTATAGCCCAGCGAAATCATAAAAGTACTGTTCTTTCCATTCAAATCGGAATTTACCTGATGCTTGTAAATATTTGCACCGTTTTCCATTCGAAAATCGAGAGTAAACCCCATCAAATCGGCACCAACTCCATACTGGAAAGCAACGTAGTTATCTTTATAATACTCGGGTTCCAACAGGTCGTCGCCATTGACTTCATTCGATGTGAGCACACTGAAAACCGGCCCACCCATAAGGCGCACGTTGGCTCTTTCACCGTCAATAATTTTAAGGCCTAAAAGAAGCGGAACATCAACCGAATTGAAATTAAAACTGGAGGCTACATCAAGCGCATTACCATCCAGTTTTCCGCCTTTGGCGCTAAAATAGGCTTCGGGCTGAATAAAAATACGCCCAAACCCAACGCGTCCAAAAGCACCAACATGGTATTTTATTATCGATTCAGAATTAATTTCGCTTTTTTTGAAGGTTACCTTCGAATTGTTCAACCCGGCTTTTAAGCCTAAATCGAACGAAGGCTGGGCAATTACTGACGCAGAAAAAACAATAAAAAATAAAGAAAAAATAATTCTTTTCATGGCATTTGTATTTTAATGTTTCATTTTAATAAACGAAAATAGTTAAGAACAAGTATATCTTTCAAGTCAAAATACAATTTTATTCACTACAAAAATCAGGCAATTTATTGCCAATCACAAAATAATATTCATTTGTTTACCGCACCAGTGCTATATAATTACAAGATTTATTATATTGGCAGTTACAAATTTAAAATCAAAAACCTTAATCAAATTGATAATGAAAAGAAGATCGTTCCTGAAAAAATCAGCTGTAGTTGCCGGAAGTGCATTCACAGCAAGTTCGCTGCACGCATCAGCATCAGTTCCACCGGCAGAAAAAGATTTTTACGAATTAAAGGTTTTCCGGTTGACCGGTGGCGGTGCCAGAAATCAGCTAAAAAAATATTATAACAAGGCAGTTATTCCATTTCTGAACAAAAGAGGAGGAAAAGTGGGTGCTTTTGGCGAATACAGCCTCGAGGATCCGCCAACAGTTTACATTCTGCATGCCCACAAAAGTCCGCAGGATTACTGGGAAGCCGTTCAGGAAATGAAGTCAGACAGAACTTTCCTCGATGCCGCTCAGGAATATTTTAAATTGCCTGCCGACAGGCCGGTTTATGAGCGCTACGAAACATTTTTAATGGAAGCGTTCGATGGCATTCCGCAATTTAAAATGCCATCTGAAAACCGTGGTTTGTTCGAATTGCGGACATACGAGAGTTACAATGAAGATGCCGGTCACCGGAAAGTTGAAATGTTCGATAAAGAAGAACTGCCCCTGTTTGAAAAGGTGGGATTGCATCCCGTATTTTTCGGTCAATTGCTTGCAGGTCGTTACATGCCGGCACTTACATACATGCTTTGGTTTAAAGACATGGAAGAACGCGAGGCCAACTGGGCCAAATTCGTTTCAAGTGATGAATGGAACGTTATGAAAGATAAACCGGAATACGCCAACACAGTCAGTAAAGTGCGGAAAAAATTTCTGCTGCCAATGGATTTCAGCCAGATTTAAACGCAAAATACCGGAATATCATTCAATTTTAAAATTTAAAATATGCTCAAAAAACCATTCAATTTTTTACTGGTTTGTCTGTTGGTGTTCCTTCCCGGAATTCTGGCAGCTCAAACCGGCATAACATTCAACAAATACCACACTACCGAAGAAGTGCAGCAAATACTGGAACAACTGCAGCAAAACAATTCCGGGAAAACGGAAATCCATACCATTACTTCCAGTCCGGGTGGAGAAAAGATTTCTGTTCTTGAAATTGGCAGTAACCTTGCTGATGTTCCGGCTGTTTTTGTGGGAGCAAATTTCGAAGGGAATATTCCGCTAACTACTGAAGGTGCACTGAAGCTGGCAGAAATGCTGATCGATTCGGCAGATTATACTTCAGAAATGAAATGGTACATCATGCCGCAGCCCAATCCGGATGCGGCCAAAGGATTTTTTGCCGATGTAAAATACAGCCGTACCGTCAACAGCTTTGAAGTAAATAACGATGTGGACGATGATGTAAATGAAGATGGTTTCGACGATTTGAACGGCGACGGCTACATCACACAGTTGCGGGTAAAAAGCATCGACGGCACCCATGTGGTTACGAAAAAAGATGAACGGATTTTAAAATCTGCCGACACAAAAAAAGGCGAACGCGGTATGTATAAAATCTATTCCGAAGGCACCGACAACGACGGCGACGGAAAATACAATGAAGACGGCCCCGGCGGAATCAACGTCGGCATAGGCTTTCCGCACCTTTTTCCGTACGATAAAAAGGAAGCCGGCTTGTGGTCGGGACAAACCCCGGAAGTTTATAGTATTTTGAGGTTTATTTACGACCGCCCTGAAATTGCAATGGTCTACACTCTTGGAAGTTCCAACTTTTGCCTGGTTCCTCCAAAGGGTGGCCGAAAAGGCGATCCGAATATGGACCGCATTAAAATACCGTCGCGCTATGCACGCCTCTTTAACGTCGATCCGTCCAAAACCTATTCGATGGATGAAGTGATTGAAATGCTGAAAGAACGTGTTCCCGACGGAATGGAGGTAACTCCTTCAATGGTGGCCGGAATGCTCGGTTTGGGCGCTGCTGTTAACCCGCTTGAAGATGATTTGAAATTCTACAGCAAGTATTCTGAAGAATACAAGGAATACCTGAAAGCAAAAGATTTCAGCACAGAAAATCTCGATCCGGCTCCTGCAAAAGACGGTTCTTTTGAATTGTGGGCATATTACCACCTCGGGGTTCCTTCCTTCAGCATGAACCTGTTCACCGTTCCGAAAGTGAAAGAAGAAAAACCTGAAAATGAAGAGGAAGGTCTCTCGATGGAAGAGGTTGAAAAAATGGATGTCGATGAATTTGTTGATCTGGGCGAAGAAAAAATTGAAGCTTTCCTGAAAGCCAACAAGGCCCCGGAACGTTTTTCGGCAGAAAGAGTTATCCAAATGATGGAATCCGGCCGCTTTTCGCCGAAACAAATGGTTGTGGTGATGAAAAACATACCGAAGGATGAAAAAGAAGATGAATTGAGCGAAAAGGATAAAGCCCTGCTGGCGTGGTCGGAAAAAGAATGGAACGGCAAAGGATTTGTGAACTGGGAAAAAGTGGAACACCCTGATTTTGAGGAAGCGGAAGTTGGCGGATTCATTCCATACCTGGAAACCACGCCAAAACCCGAACGAATTGATTCGTTGCTGAATGTACAACTTCCCTGGTTGCTTCAGCTTACCAAAAAATTACCCGAAATTTCTTTCAGCGAAGAAAAAATCACCAACCTTGGAGCCGGTGTTTACAAACTCGAGGTATTTATCGAAAACAACGGGGAACTTTCCTATCCCATCGCCATGGGGCAAAGAAACAGTCAGCCTGCACCGGTTGTCATACTGCTGGAAGGCGATGTTGAATTTCTGGAAGGAAAAACACGCCGGCCGCTTGGCAGCATTGGCAGCAACCAGGTAAAAAAACTCACCTGGCTTATCAAAACCGGCAAAACCAAAACATTAACAGCCACAATTGAATCGACTGTTTTCAAAACTGAGGTTAAACAAATTAACATAGGAGGATAATCATGAAGCGTTTACTATTAGTTTTCATTTTAATATCGGTTGCACTGATTAGTTATTCCTCAAATGATGGAATAATAGAAGTGCCCCTCCGTTTCGACCGTTATTACACCTACGAAGAAATGATTGAAGCAATGCAAGTGCTTCATGAGGCTTATCCTGAAATGACTGAACTCGAGATGATAGGGAAAAGTGAAGAAGGCCGTGAAATTTATGCGCTCACCATCAACAATCCCGAAACAGGAGATGAACTTGAAAAACCGGGTGTTTACATTGAAGGAAATATTCACGGGAACGAAATACAGGCTGGCGAAGTTTGCATGTACTATGCCAACATGCTTTTAACCAGGTACGATAAAAACGAGAAAATAAAGAAAGCTGTTGACAGGAATGCACATTACATCATTCCTGTAGTGAACGTTGACGGACGGTATCACTTTTTTGAAGATGCCAATACACCCAGTACCAACCGCAGCATCAGGGTTCCGAAAGACGACGACGGCGATGGTCTGTTTGATGAAGACCCTGCCGATGATTTGAACGGCGACGGCAACATTTCCCAGATGCGTATCAAGGATCCGCATGGCGATTACAAACCCGACCCGGAAGATCCGCGGATTATGGTGCGTGTGGAACCCGGCGAAAAAGGAACCTATTCACTTCTGGGTTACGAAGGAATTGACAACGACGGCGACGGCCGGTTCAACGAAGATGCTGAAGGGTACCTCGACCCGAACCGGAACTGGGGACATAACTGGATGCCGCCTTACGTGCAGCGGGGTGCAGGAAACTTTCCGCTTTCAGGAGTGGGTCTGAAAGCCATCAATGAATTTATTAGTGCCCATCCGAACATCATTATATCCTACGATTTTCATAATACCGGCGGCATGTGGCTCCGGGTTCCGGCCAACGAAAATATCCGCATCGACCCGTCTGATATTGCAGCTTATGATGTAATCGGTAAAGAAGCCATAAAAATAACTCCCGGTTATGTGTACCATCCTTCGCATGAGCTTTATCCCACTTATGGCGGGTTCGACACCCACCTCTATTTTATTCACGGCGCCATTTCGTTTACGGGCGAACTCTTTATGCGCGACCAGGAAACGTATCGTGAGGAATCAGAAAAACCATCGGATTCAGGAAGAAGAGGCTCACCTGAGCGCAACCGTGAACTGCTCGAATTTAACGATCGGCTGGCGCATGGGGAACTTTACAAGGAATGGGAAAAATACGACCATCCCACTTACGGCGAAATTGAAATCGGGGGCTGGGTGAAAATGAGCTCGCGCCTGCCCCACCCGTTCATGCTGCCTGAAATGGCGCACCGGAATGCTTCGGTTGTTTTGCATTCTGCGGAAGAAACGCCCGAAATTGAACTGGATATTTTTGATGTCGAAAAACTCAATAATAATCTATACCAGGTCAGGGTTCGGCTCAAAAATAAAAACGGTTTGCCGTCGATGACCGCACACGCCGCCAAAAACAAGCTGTACCCGAAAGACATGCTGAAAGTTTCAGGCGGAAAAGTAGTAGCCGGAGGAAAAATCACCAACCTTCGTCTCGACGAGGTTTCGTACAAGAACAAAAAACCGGAAATCCAGTTCCTTTCATTGCCGGGTTACGGAATCGAAGAATTTCAGTTTCTAATTGAAGGAAAAGGAGAAATAACTGTTGATTACGAATCGCGGAAAACAAAAAATGTTTCTGCGTCTGTTAAACTATAATAAATGCTGTTTAACAATTTTTATGAAAGGAGTGCCAACAGGTGCTCCTTTTTTTGATTTATTCAGCAGAAAATTGATCTTTGTAATAAAATTTATACTTATGAAAGCACTTGTTCTTGACCAATACAACCAGTTGAATTACCGCGATTTTCCTGATCCTGAAATAAAGCCCGATGAAGTCCTTATAAAAGTAAAGGCGTGTGGAATTTGCGGCAGCGACGTACACGGAATGGACGGCAGCACAGGCCGCAGGAAACCCCCGCTGATTATGGGGCACGAAGCGTCGGGAGAAATCGTTGAAACCGGCAGCGAAGTTACCGGCTGGAAAAAAGGAGACAGGGTGACTTTCGATTCAACGGTTTACCCATTAAACGATTGGTACACTTTGAAGGGCCGTTACAACCTGAGCGACAACCGCCAGGTGATGGGTGTTTCTCCTGAAGAATTCAAACGCCACGGCGCTTTTGCCGATTTGGTGGCAGTGCCGCAACATATTCTGCACAAAATTCCCGAAGGCGTATCGTTTACCGAAGCGGCCATGGTTGAGCCAATTGCCGTAGCCGCACACGCAATCAATGTTTCAGGCCTGAAACCAGGAGACAGCGCGGTGGTTGTTGGTACCGGAATGGTGGGTACTTTTGTGGTGAAACTTCTGAAAATTTTTGGCGCCAATCCGGTAATTGCTGTCGATATAGATGATCAAAAGCTTAAACTCGCTCGTGAATTCGGCGCAGATTACACGTTTAATTCCAGCGAAAAAAACCTTCGTCAAAAAATTGAAGAACTGACAAAAAAACGCGGAGCTGATTTGGCGTTTGAAGTGGTGGGAATTACCGATTCGGTAAATACGGCAGTGAATTCCATCCGGAAAGGCGGCACTGTGGTTTTGGTAGGCAACCTTTCTCCCGTAATTCAGTTTCCGCTGCAAAAAGTGGTCACACAGGAAATAAAAGTTCAGGGAAGCTGCGCCATTAACGGCGAATACGAACTGGTGCTCGATTTACTCGCTGCCAAAAAAGTAAATGTCAGCAAAATGGTTTCAGCTGTGGCTCCCCTTTCCAAAGGCGCAGGCTGGTTTAAACGGCTTTACAATAAAGAATCCGACCTGAACAAAGTGATTCTGGTTCCTGACAACAATATGAATGCATAAAAATCAACTAAAATAGTTCAAATGAAACCGAATAATTCCGCACATTCAAATTCTTCTCTTTCAGAAAAATCATTATTTGTCTTTTTAATTTCCGCACTGCTAGCTCTACCAGTGTTTTCTCAGGTTACCGAAATTATTCAACCCGAAATTTCTGTTTCACAAACCAATACTTCAACTGTTAAAAAATATGAGAAATTTGAAGTAAACCTCGAACTGGAAAATGTAGAATATGAAAATCCTTACAATCCGGAAGAAATTGATGTGTATGCCATTTTCAGCGCTCCTTCAGGCAAAAGCTACCGTATAAATGGTTTTTACGATAATTACAACAATGCCAACCAGTGGAAACTGCGGTTTTCGCCAAATGAAACGGGTGTTTACAATTACCGGGTATTTGTTTATAATGAAAACGGAACAGGTACTTCGGAATATGATTCTTTCCGGGCGGTGGAATCGGAACACAATGGCTGGATAAAACCTTCGGATAACAATCCGCACTATTTTCAGTACGACGACGGAACTTCGTGGTATGCAGTGGGTGTTTATTCTCCCTGGAGAAACGACCGGGAGCGTTTTGAAACTTTCGCAAAATACGATGCCAATTTGTTTGCCATCTGGGACATTGGCTACGGCGGATTTATCAACGGAACCGGAATTATTGAGGAAGAACTGGGAAGGTACAACCAGGAAAAACTGGGAAGAATAGATTCATTGCTAACAATTCTTGAAAAAGATGATATCAAACTGATGTACGCTATCTGGCCACACGACCTTTTTTCGGAAACTGTGTGGGCCGCCGAGTGGGACAAAAATCCATACAACCAGCTCATCGATGTGGCAGATGTGTACAGCGATTCGCTGGTTTGGGAGTACCAGAAGCAAAAATACCGCTACCTGATTGCACGCTTTGCACACAGCCGGAGCTGGGGAATCTGGGAGCTGATAAACGAGATGAACGGCACCGACGGCTGGCAACAGGGCCGCCACGATGAAGCCTACGAATGGGTAAGGAAATCGGATAAATATTTCGAAGAACACGATCCGTATAACCACCCGACAACAGCCTCTTTCAGCGGAGGATTTAACGAATACCGCGAGCCATTGTATGAGCGAAATGACATTCCCAATATCCATTTCTACCCGGAACAAGGCTGGCCGCTCAAATATCCTGAAGACTCGTTAAGAAGCGCCATGTATAACTATGCATGGGCCACTCAGCGGTTCTGGAACAGGTATGAAAAACCAGCTATTTTCGGGGAAGCCGGCGCCGATTTGGCTTATTTCGAAAGCGACCGCGAAGAATACCACATTACCTACCACAATGCAATCTGGGCTTCGCTGTCGAACGGGCTGGCCGGAATTCCCGTTTGGTGGCAATACACGCATTTAAACGAACAGGACTGGCAACACCTTCAACATTTATCAGGTTTTGTTTCCGGTTTCAATTTTGCGAACCTGCCCTACCAACCTGCCTCCGCTTCGGCTGACGGAACCGATGTTTATGTGATGGATTCAGGCGACCATGCTTTTGGCTGGGCACGTTCATATAATAAAGAGAACATTAGTGGCACATTCATTCAAATTGAAAAACCACAAAACGGCCAATACAAAATTGAATGGTTCAACACCTGGACGGGTGAAACAATAAAAACAGATAAAGTAACTGCTGAAAACGGCATCCTGGAAATTACTGTTCCGGATATTGCAGAAGCAAGGCCGGATGTGGCGTTTAAAATATTTGCCGGTTAAGCAAAAATTTCCATCCGGCAAGCTTTTTTGAAAAGTTCAACATTGACTGTTATTCCAAATGTTCAGCTAATTTTTCCAGCTCAGTGAGAAGATGAATGATATGGTGAACCAATTTCCACATAAAATGGAATAAAGCATGTTACACAATTCGGACATCTATTAACAAATATCGGAAAAATCAATTTTCAGCTCTTGCAACTTAATTCGGTTTATATCTTGAAAGTAACACCCAATTTTCCACCGGAATATGTTCCTCCGCCCAGCTCAACATTGATTGCAAAATTATCGCTAAGGTAATAACGACCACCTACCTGCCCGGCGAGAAAAATTCGGGATCTTCCTGTTCTCAGAACACTGGATGTTCCACTATATGACCAAATAGAATATCCGGCTGTTACCCCTGCATATAAATTCCACTCCGATGGAATTTCCAGCAACTCATTAAGATGATAATTTGCCAGTCCGGCAATCGTAATAATTGAAGGATTCCAACTTGAATACCTGGTATATTTCCGGTAACTTAGTTCACCTCCTACCGAAATATTATTGTCCAAACCAATTTCTAACCCCGCATACAACGGTAATCCATAAGTAGATAATCCGACTCCGGCATTAATGTGTTTTTCACCTTGTTCAATGGGAGCCTGAGCATTCGAAACGTTGCCAATCAGGAAGATAATGCTAATAATTAATGTAATTTTTTTCATAAAATAAAATTTTAAATGTTATAAATAATCTATCTATTCTGTTTCAGGAAATTATATCAAAAGGATTTTATATTTAAAGTCCGTCGCAAGCTTCCGTCATCATTTTTAATGCGGTTTCCAGCTTGCGTGCCTGTTCAATATCTTTTGCTTTAATTTGAAATTCATCTGTAAAATTGTCTGCCTCACCGTTTTCATAAACCTGAACCAAATCGTTTCCTCCTTTAATATGTATGGTAACCAGCGCCTCGCCTTTTTTTGTCTCAAACTGAATTTTGTTTACATCCACGTCTTTCAGGTTAAACTGGTAGTCGTACTGTGTATCGTCGCTTACATCGGTTAAATGATATATCATGAGGCATTCGCTGTTACCATGCTCAACGGATTGCAGATAACTATCGGTTTCAACAACTACATCTCCAACAGCGCTCAGTACAAAACTTTCGGCTTCCGAAACATCAGCAAAAGCATTGGAATTCTCCATTTTTTCCAAAGCCAGTTGGTTAAAACGGGTAAAAACCCCGGCCAGTTCACGGGCAGTTTCCACATCCGGGCATCTTATTTCCAATTCGTTGTCATATTCTACATCCTCATCATTCTCAGTAATTTTAATCAAATCG
>JBNJGR010000048.1:0-15527 GCA_051747885.1 Bacteroidota bacterium
AAAAATAGTCGATAATCAAATCCTGATCGTAATATTGCTTTTCAAGGGTAACGGGATCCTGATAAATTGTATCGTTATAATAACCATCCCGGGCAAAAATAATATTCACACTATCGACATATGGTTCGTTTGAATCAAGGAAGTTTTCCACTTCTTCAATAGTAGTAAGCGATTCATGAATAAAAGGAACTTTCCCGTATATGCGAACTGCATTGAAATAGGCCCAGGCCCTCATACAGATTGCTTCGCCATAAAGTCTGTCGTAGTTTGTTACCGGGCTGTTGGGATCTGTTACTTCAGGATGGTTCTCCTCCAGCACACGTATAAATTTGTTACTGGCTGATATAAGTTTGAAAAAGTTGGTAGGTGAAGCGTATTTATTTTCTTTTGAAATATTAAAATTATAAATTTCAATCATATCAGCATCGGCATTTTGAGTAATGGTGAGCAAGTCGGCGCGTAATTCGCCCAATATAACAATCTGCTCCACCAGCTTCTGTTGCAGGCCGTAGAGTCCCATTTCTGCCGACCGGTATTCATACCAGTCATCAAACAATTTATCTTCAGTAATATTAACCTCCTGTTCCGGATTCAGAAAATCTTTACAGGATGAGAAAACGAATACCGATACCAAAAAAGCAACAACAATAGCCGAATATTTTTTCAAATTTCTCATGTCAATCAAAAAATAATTGGTTATAAACCTAATTTAATTCCCACAATAAACTGCCGGGGCTGGGGAGTTAGCCCGTAGTCAATACCTTGTTCCATCTGTGTAAATGAATAAGCAAATTCAGGGTCGTAACCTAAATAATTGGAAAAAGTAAACAGATTACTGGCAGAAAGATAAAACTGCGCATTCCTGAACGACAAAAACTCATCAGGAATGGTATAACTCAACGAAATATTTTTCACCCGCAAGTAGGAACCATCTTCTATCCAGCGCGACGAGAAGGCTGTATTGCCCATCGGGTCGTTCCATAATGCGCGGGGCACATTGGTTTCATGTCCTTCATACTGCCATCGGTTTAATACATTTGTACTCTGGTTTTGGAGTCCGTCCATACTTTCATTCTGGTATCGTACGTAATTGAAAGCTTCGTTGCCATATACAATTTGCAGGAATGCATTCAATTCCCAGCGTTTATAAGTAAATGTATTGCTCACCCCTCCAAAATATTCCGGTAACGATGAGCCCAAGACTGTTTTATCATAATTGTTTATAATTCCGTCGGGTGTTCCGTTGGGGCCCGATAAATCAGCGAACCGGACATCTCCCCCCTGATAAGGCATTAATCGTTCATTAACAAGTCCGTCATCCAGAGCATCTTCGGTTGTTGTGTAAACCCCTTCAAAAATATAACCGTAGAAGCTGTTGGCTTCCTCACCTGGCATATTTACAATTTCGGCTCCGGGAATTGATGTAACTAATTTGTCACCTTTTATTTCGAGTACTTCATTTTTAACTGCAGATAGCGAAGTTTGAACATCCCATTTTAAGGCCGGACGGTCTATCACACGGAAAAACAATCCCAGGTCTATGCCGTTGTTTTGCATTTTGCCTCCGTTTTCCGGGCGAAAATCATAACCGAAATAGGCTTCAAGCGGAGTAAAAATCAACATGTTATTGGTAACCGACTGGTAAACATCAATACTTGTAACAAACCGCTCACCCCACAACGAAATATCAAGGCCTGCATTAAGTTGTTCAACGGTTTCGTAGGAAAGCTCATCGTTGGGAACCAATGCAGGATAAAGCCCCACCGTTTCGCGGAATTTAACTGCATTGTAATAGTTTGTGGCATTGGATTCACCAATATCATCATTGCCTGATTTTCCGTAAGATAAGCGTAACTTCAATTCTTCAAGCCAGTCTGTACTCCGAAGAAAAGGTTCACCTGATAATCTCCACGCAACACCACCGGCATAAAAAATACCAAACGGAGTACTACCCAACTTCAGGGTATTCGCTGCATTTTTGCCAATTCTCGAAGAACCGTCGATCGACAGGGAAGCCGAAGCAAGGTAACGGTCTTTATAACTGTAAGTTAAATTCTCATAGAAAGATACCCAGTTCCAGTTACGGTTATCACCACCCATTTCCCGCAGGCTGTTTGTTCCGTCCTGCAACATCCGGTACTGGTCGTTTTCATGGGCATTTTTGGTTAATCCCCAGTCAAATTCATAATCATTGGTCAAAATATTAATCCCTGTGTTTGAAGTCAGATAATGGTCGCTGCCAAATGCTTTATCGAATTTCAGGTAGGTATTGTTGTAAAAGGAAGAAAGGCTGTTGTTGGAACCTTTGGAAACATTAATCGCTTCTTTATTGTAATATAGTTCCATACCCTTGTTTGGCATAAAAATCAGTTCTTTGAGCACATTATAAGTCAGGCCGAAGTTAGAATTCAGAACCAGATTTTCTTTCAGGCTGGCTTCGAAACCAAGCGTAGAAATAAAATGAAAATTACTGTTACTCGCTTCATAATTATCAATAACTGCTTGCGGGTTACTCACTCCCAGTTCGTCAACGGGTGCCAGGGTGATTAACTCGTTACCTTCTTCATCATATTGATAAGGATTTAACATCGGTGATTTTCCGAGGCTGGTTAAAACAGGGTTGGTTTGCGCCACTTTGCCCGATTCTTTTAGTTCCGAAAGGTTGTAGCTCAACGAAACACCTGCATTCATTTTCAGCCACTGAAAAATATTCAGTAAGCTTACAAACCGAAGGTTATACCCGTCATAACCGGTAGTCTTAATTATACCGTCGGCATTCATATATCCAAACGAAAGCCCGTAACGAGCAATTTCATCGCCTCCCTTTACATTAATATTCATGTTGGAGAAAAATGCATTGTTGAAAACAATATCCTGCCAGTTTGTATTATGCTGATAATCAACCCAACGATCATTCGTTTTCCCAAGAAAAAGGTTGGGATATTCTTGTCGTATCCATTCTTCTTGTCTTCCGGATGAAAACAGCACTTCACTGGCCAGGGTTTTATGTTGTCCCGCATTCAACTGTGGAATCTGATTTGAAGGAGCAAGGGAATAGCCACTGCGTAAATCGAGATCGATTACTGTTTGTGTAGCGCTGGGATCAAGTGTTTCAATAATAACAAGACCGTTTGAAGCTTTTGATCCGTAAGTTGCGGTTAACAAGGGGTCTTTTACAACGGTTGCTTTCGAAATATTTAGATTGTTAACAGCTAAAAGCGCATTATATGAAAAGCCATCGAGAGTTGATTCCAAAACCCCCATGGAAGAAATTGGAATACCATCAACAACATACAGCGGCTGGTTTGAGGCATTCAGTGAGTTAATTCCGCGCATCAGTGTAAAAGCACCGCTGCCGGGATCACCCGAGCGATTGGTTACATGTAAACCGGGAACTCTCCCCTGCATAAACTGGTCAATTGTTAATGCCGGGGTCTTTTTAATCTGATCAGTATTCAACACAGAAAAAGAAGAAATCATGTTTCGTTTCAGCCTCACCTGGTTAAGGACGGAAATTGGATCGTTTCCTGCTGACAAATCAGTACTTGTTAAATAAATAACCAATTCACTCCGGTTACCCAGATAAACCCTTTTGCTTTTGTAATCACCTGAAGGTTCAACATTTAACCAAACGTTTCCGGCCACTACCTGCAATGTAAATTCGCCTGCTTCATCGGTCACTGCAGGCAATTGAAATGAACTTTCAATGCCAATGGCAACATTGGAAACCGGCTCTCCTGCACTGTTTAACACTTTCCCGCTCACCGACAGCGTATCCTGCGCCTGAACAGAAAAGAGGCCCAGAACAAAAACAAAGGCCCATAAAAAGGCACACCGTTTAAAAATTGAGTATATTAACTGGTTAATCATGCTGCTGAATCTTTGCTTATGATAATTTGTTGCCGCAGGTGAAAATAAATCACACTTTACGGGAAAAATCGTCTTCTCTGAATTTCTGCCATTCATTACAAACAATTTGTTGTAGCTGTTAATAAATGTCGCTATGCTGAATGTTTTTTTCATTCGTTTTAGTATTCTAATTCTTTTCAAAGGTTTAGTTCTGTTTATTCAAAAGGAATAAAATCGATGTAATCAATTACTAATCCGTTCGAAGAAATTCCACTTCCCGGTCCTTTATATTCAATTTTTACTTTTGGCCTGCTGTATTCTTCAATATTATCCACCAACACATCAAAACTATTGAAGCTTCCTTTTGGAATGTAGCGTTTGCCAGGAATAACACTTGGCATCACGCCTCTGTATCTGACAAAGTCGTAGTAATCAAATGTTCTCACAAGTTCATCGTTAACGTATATATCGTAAACCCCGCCAACTTCCATGTGAGTAGCAATTTCCATTGCATATTTCCTGGGGAATACGCTGTGTGTTTTAAATTCGACAGAATAGCGTCCTGAATAACCCCGGGGGAACAATACTCTAACAATCGTATCATTTGAGGCAGAACTTATATATTCCTGTCGGGGAGAGAAAGCCTGATCGGTAACAACATTAACATTTTCGTACCATGCATATCGGTTAAGCCCTGTTTCGTCGAGCAGCAATTCTGCTTCAAACTTTGAAGAACTGTTGTAGAGCGAATCGGGAATTTCAAAACTATCGTAGTTATAGGCATACCCGTTGCTGCAAATACTTTTATCAACCGGTGTGTACAAAATCTGAATACTGTCACCAAGGATATTTAGTAATTTCAATGTATCTTTTTCTGATTTCCAGACAAACTCCTCGGGCTCGATCATATTAAGGAAAACACCTTGTTCAAGCAAATGAGGAATAAGAATATCGTTTTGCCAATCGAGAGGAATATTGTTGTAATCAACGTATCCCGGAATATTCAGGTCCTGAGCCATAACAGTCAGCGCCTCTTCGTAATCTTCTTGTTGGGGAAAAACAAAAGTGGCGGTTAAATTCCTTGACTCCTGACTTACGGGAAAATATTCAGCTTCAAAAAGATTGTAAACGATATTCACTGAATCATAAACCGTATTGCCATCTTCATCAAAGCCGATGGGTTCACTTCTCTCCCGGTCGAGTATAATGGAATCCTGACTGTCGATATAGTCGCGGAGTACGGGATTGTTTTCTTTGTAAAACTGATATAAGTTAGGCAGTGGTTTTGCCACTTCTTCAAGAACAAAATATTTTCCGTTATTGTAAAGCGGGCTTTCATTTTTTAAAGCAATTCCATCGAGCTTAGTTTGGATGCCTGTTCTTTCAAACAATGCATATTTTTTCGACAATGTTTGTACTTTTCGTATTCCTTCAATACTGGCAGATTGAATAAAGTGTGTAACTATATGATAATTCAGCAAAGTGGTATCCACTTCGTTCAGGCTCATATATCCAGCCAAAGCTTCATTGGATGGAACAAAAAGTGTATATGGAATATCAGATTTAAAAAGTGTATCATATCTGAAATCTTCCAACAAATTGATAAAATCAGTTATTTCCGGATCATTTTGTAAAGCTTCCCAAACATTTTGGTCAACCGTTTCGGGATAAACATTATAATGATCGTCCCACTCCTTTGTGCATGTTGCCAAAAGGAAAATGGATAAAACAGCATATATACCTAATTTCAACTTCATTTTTTATCCTGTTAATTAATTTGGTATTTCAAAACGTATATAATCCCATAAAAATCTTCCCGGAATCAAAGGCCTTATTTCTACTTTATGTCTTGCGTAGCTTTTAAAATCGACTGTTCCCAGCTCAATTTGCTGAAACGGATTATCCTGGTCGCCTAATGTTGTAAGATCAACCAGGCTGCCGATTTTTTTATCATCGATATAAACTTCTACCAGTGCATTATCTTCGTTATAAGCTTCTGCTCCAAGCATAACCGTATATTTTCCGGCAACAACCGGCGGTGTTGTGTAGAAGATATTAAAATCGCCTTCCATAATCAGGTAATCGTTATTCCAGGCATTGGTAATATCTTCGCCGTCTTCATTAATAATCTCATAGGATAAGTCTGCTCCCGACCATTCAATTGAGTTCAATGCATCCTGATTTTCAATCAAATAAGTTCCCTCTCCTTCCTGGTAATAAGAATAGATAAGAGATTCTTCCATAAACTGGAAGGTAACATTGGTCCTTGAAGGGGGTTGCTGTTTCATAACCTGATCGATAAAATGGATAGCCCCACTCTGGGTAACGATATTGCTCTGGTCGTATTTGAATCCAATGTAGTCGATAAAAGTTGAATCTCCCTGGTAAACAATAGTATCAAAAACTACTTTGCCTGGATTAATTTTTATTTCGAGACCCCGCCCGTTAATATTAAGCGGTATTTCTGATAATGTATTGTAATTGGTATTTTCGTCCGTATAGTCGTCTAAAAAATACATCCCCTGTAAAAAATGATAGGCCACATAGTTATATAACCTGTTTGATGTATTGGAATAATCATCATCATCGGGACTAACAATTTCAATTAAATCATCGAGTGAATTAATTCCTGCTTTTTGGTAAATTGAATCGGGTTCTGCCAAAACTGTGACCGGTTGCCTGCTTTCTTCCTCCTTTGCGTTGAAATCGATGGTCGCTTGCAACCCGGTAATATCAACTGCTTGTTTAAAAATTGAATAATCGGTATTTTGTTCCAACCACTGATAAGAAGTGAGTGTTACTGGTTTTAATGCCGTTTCAAGCTCGTGGACAAAACCATTCGATGTTTCAATATTTGGAAACTTAACAGAGGCCTGATTATTAATTTTATAGTAAGAAGTATCGGTTTCGATAACAAAGCCAACAGTAAGAAAATCGCCCGACAAGGTAGGCTCGGCAAAAGCCCCGAAGGGAAAATCATTGGAGTGGTAATCTTTATTAACGACATGGTACCTGCTAAAAGACAAAGCATATACTTCGTCGTTTAAAATATCGTTGACAGAAGAAAACTGATTGCTTTCGCTAACAAAGCGGTTGATGGCGTCGTTGTCGGGTGCAAATAAAGTGTAACCTGTCCCATCAGGGTTATAGGCACTTAACGTTTTCAGAATATTACCCTTTTCCAAAATTGAAATGAAACTGGAATACTCCTCTTCATTTTCCATCAGGTAATCATAGATGGTAAGCCGCTCCAAATCTTCAAAGTCAGCTTCCAATTCTTTTTCGACACACGAAAAACCAATTGCCGCCAGTAATATTATGGCCAGATATGCTAATTTTTTCATTTTAAAAATCATAATAAGGATTTTGAACCAAATTTCTATTACGCTCAATTTCATTTTCGTACACAGGCAAATACCAACCTAACGGATTGGTAAGTTTCGCTGCAAGAATCCTTTTCTGCGTTGAAGGAACATTGCTGATAATAATTTCAACAAGTTTGCTTTTTCGTCCGTAATTATTTCTGCGTCCCATTCGCAGAAGATCGAACCAGCGCTTTCCTTCGTAGGCAAACTCCAGGGCTCTTTCCTCAAGTATGGCATCTTCGAATGCAACCCGGTTAAATGCAGGAGCTATGGGCTGAACACTTGCCCTGCTTCTTATTTCATTAATAATTATGAGTGCATCGTTATAGCGTTCAAGTTGTGCCAATGCCTCGGCTTTCATAAGCAGCACATCGGCCAGGCGATAAACAATCCAGTTGGCACTGTATTGCTCAGCTCCGGCTCGTACCGATAATCCGTCGGGTGATCGCCCTACGTATTTCCAAATAATAAAATCATCGTCTCCAATTTTGGCAATAGTAGCGCCCTGTCCTCTCACAATTTCCTTTGCGTACTCACTGCCAAACATTTCAACGGCTTTCTGACTCGGATCATACTGGTTACTGTTTTCCTCTGTCAAACCAAATGTTCCGTTGCGCTGATTACGATTTCCGTCAAACTGGAACTCGAAAATACTTTCGAGTGAATTTCCGGGGTAAAACAACTGGAACCATCTCGAACTTGGCATTAATTCCAGGTTTTCGTTTTGTTCAATCTTTTGAACATGAGTGAGTACTTCCTCATACTCAAACCTCCAAAGTGCTATATCGGCAAGTAAAGCGTCAAATGCAATTTTTGAAGCCCTTCCTTTGTTTTCAGCAATTGTGGGGAAGCTTTCCGAGGGGGCAAAGTCACGGTTGGCTTTCAAGTCGCCAGCAATTTGTTCCAAGACTTCTTCTTCGGAGGATTGAGGCAGGTAAAAATCAGCATCATCACTTTCGGAAGGTTCGAGTACAAGTGGAACATCTTTATATAACCGAACCAGGTAGAAATAACTCAAACTTCTAAGAAAATAAGCTTCAGCCATATAGCTCCTTAGTTGGAAATCGGTAAACGTATTGTCAATTTCCTTAACCTCGGGGGCATTTTTAATGACTTCGTTGCAGTAGTTAATTACCCGATAAAAAGTTTCCCAGTTACTAAAACCATTATCGGGATAGATGTTACTTTCCATTATATTCTGTTCTCCCGATGACTGGCTAAAATCACGCTGCAATAAATCAGCACGTAATTCGCCGTACAAGAAAAGGCTTCTGTCCATTGAGCCAAACGTTTCGTATGCCGACATTAAGACGGCTTCAACATCTTCTTTGGCATTCCAGAATTCATCCCTGATAAGTCCGCTGGGAGGAATAAGATCCAGCCAGTCGTTGCACGAGAACTGCATGAAAACCAACAGGGTTAGCAGAAAATATTTTACTTTTGATATCATATCCTTAATTCATTTTTTTTTAGAAACCGATTCCAATACTAAATGTATATACTTTGGGCGGTGGTGTGCGCGCATAATCCACACCAATCCAGAACGGGTTGCTGGCATCTTGTCCCACTTCAGGGTCCTGCCCGGAATAATTGGTAAAAGTGAGTAACTTACGGGCACTCAATGTAAAACTGGCTCTCCTGATTCCCAGTTTATTACAAAGCGACTGGCTCAACTGATACCCAATTTTCATGTTGTTCAACCTTAAATAATCACCTTTCTCTACGTAACGGTCGGAACCAAGGTTGTTTGCCGGGTGATTCATATAAGCGCGTGGTAAAATCCCTTCTTCTTCCTGTCCCTGAATTCTCCAGCGCCTGAGCACTGCTTTACTTTGATTGTCGCGGTTGTTCATACCTTCAGTTTGAATGGCAATTCCGTTAATAATGTCGAAGCCAAGGCGGTAATGGAAATTTACGGAGAAGTCAAAATTCTTATATTTCACATTCGTACCAAAACCGCCAATAAAGTCCGGGTTGGAGTCACCAATATAAACTACATCGCTCAGGTCAATTTTGCCATCATTATTTATGTCTTCGTAAATAGGGTCGCCGCCTTTAAAAATATAAGTATTGGTATATTGCATGGGTATGGGCCTGCCTTCGTTGTCGAGTATTACATTGTCGTCAGCATCGTAGGCAACGGCATCTTCGTCGCTGGCATATACGCCCAGGTACCTGAACCCAAAAAATGAACCGATGGGTTCTCCTTCCTGTACAAGTTGCGGATATTGCCCGTTCCCGATAGAGGTGGAACGTTCAGTATTGAAATTCTCGGGAAGCCTGTTAAATGAGTTAATATTTTGTGAGGTATTGAAATTAATGGACACTAACCAGTCATTGGTACGGACCAGACGCGCATCGGCCATCAGCTCCCATCCCTGGTTCGTCATTTCTCCACCATTCAGAAATTTAAGAGTAGAGTACCCAGCTGAATAAGGAATGTCATAATCTTCAAAAAGAATGTCATTTGTTACTTTCTGATAGATATCACCTTCCAGGTATAAACGGTCATCAAACAGGTTGAACTCAGCTCCAATATCGTAAGATGTAATGGTTTCCCAGCGCAGGTTGCTCAATTGAATACTGGTAGGAGCAACTGCGGGATTCAGAATGTAACTTCCTGTTCCGGTAGATTCATAAGAAGCAAAACGGGCATATACATCGGAGGGTTGGCGTCCCGATACTCCCCAGCTGACACGCAACATACTTTCGCCCAAAAAATCGAGGCCGCTCATAAATGGTTCGCTGGAAAACCTCCATCCAAGCGACACCCCTTTAAAAAGCCCCCAGCGGTTATTGATACCAAATGAAGAGTGGGCATCGGCACGGAGTATGGTTTGAGCCATATAACGGTCGCGATATTTGTAGTTTATATTTCCGACTCCACTTATCAGGCGGTTTTCACCCGAGCCTGTTCCAATCCAGTTAATCTGCGGGTCAATAGCCGGATCTTTAATATCTACACTTGGTGTTTTGTTACCTTGCAGGTTCATCCATTCGTACCCCGACTGGTCAGTAATCCATGTTAATGCTCCCGACAAACTGTGATCTTCATTCTGAAACGGCGAACTGAAAGCCAGCTGTGATTCGGTACGTATTGAATTGTTCAGGTTGTTGCTTTCTTCAGCTTTATTAATGTTCCATTGTAACCAGTCGGCCCCGATAGCATTGTAGGGCAGATAATTTTTTGATTTTGAACCTTCATACTGGAAAGATATTGTTTCGCGAAAAGTTAGCCAGTCGTTTATGCGGTATTGAAGCATGAAAGTATTTTCAAGCCGGTTCATCATGCGGTCGTTCATTCCCAGGTTGGCAACTGCCACCGGATTAAAATAGGTTACACCGTCACCCTGGTAGCTGTTAATTGGAGTAAAATATTCACCTGTATAACCTCCACGGTAATCACGTTCCCAAACACTCATATTGGGCGCCTTTATATATGCCATTTCCCTCACATTCCTCGGACGCCAGTGGTTACCTTGTATTGACACGTTACCATCGGTGGCGTTGTTGATGTAATTGAATTTCACCTGGAAAAGCAGGTTACGCGAAAGAAAATAATCGAGGTTAATACGGGTTGAGAAACGTTGTGAACGTGTACCGATTGTAGTACCGGTTTCATCAACATAACTGAATGAGGTAAAATACCTTGTTTTTTCGCCACCACCCGAAATACTGAAATAGTGATCGTGGGTTTTACCATTCTGGGTAATCTCACCTATCCAGTCGGTGTTGGCCGAATAGTTATAAAAGTCAGCATAATCTCTGTCGTAAGCAATTTCCGGAGGAATATCGAAAGCTCCCTGGCTGTTGTGCCATTCTTCCAGCTGAAGCATGATGTACTCGTCGCCGTTAAGCATTGGGATAGGCGGTGGCTGAACATTCTGGTTAAATTTATACTGGTAATCGAACTGAACTTTTCCCATTCGTCCTTTTTTGGTTTCGATAAGCAAAACGCCGTCAGCGCCACGCGAACCATAAATAGCCGTCGAGGCAGCATCTTTGAGTACTTCGATAGACTTTATATCCTGTAAAGCAATGTTAATCAGGTTACTGATATCTTCGGTATCGGCAGAACTCAAATCGAAATCGGTGGTTACCCTGAACTGAGGTATCCCGTCGATAACAATAAGCGGCTGGCTGTTTCCCATGGAACTCAAACCGCGGATTACCAGTTGCGAACCGGAGCCAGGGTCGCCCGATGCACTGATAATATCCAGTCCGGATACTTTTCCCTGCAAGGCGTCGGCAGCCGAAACCATTCCCACATCCTGCATGTCCATTAAATCAACTTTAACAGAAGAGGAAGCTTTGTCACGGTCTTCAATGTTGGTTAATCCTCCGGTAGATTTAGTTTCAGCTGTAACTGTAACTTCATCCAAAGCCACATCGGAGGCTTCAAGCTCAACCATTATATTTTTGGTCGGATCAACTTCAATTTCCTGAGATTTATAGCCGATAACACTCACGCGAACTATATTGTCAGGGTCATTCATTTCATGGACAAAATCGCCATTAACATTGGTAATGGTGCCGTCTACCACCCTGTCTTCACTGTCGTATTCCACGATGTTGGCCCCAATAATGGTGGTGTTGTCAGATTTATCAATAACCCTGCCCCTGATTATTGTTTTTTCCTGGGCAGTTGCTGTAAAAAAAGCACAAAGTGCAACGATAAAAATTATGGCAGTTCTGATGTTTTTCATTTCGTTCACAAACCTTAGGTTTTATATATCAAATTGCTTTTTCTGTTTACTGGGTATCTACTTCATTTACATTCAACGCTGTGTCAATTTCATGAATAACAGCATTATTGAATACATTACTGAAATTGTCGTCACTTTCACCCAGGTTAACTCCTGTAAGCATATTGGTTAATTCTGATTCTTCAATTTCGGCATAAACTTCCCCGCTTTCATTTTTAAAGCGAATGACATCGATACCCGGCTCTACATATAACTGAGTATAAACAGTGGAGAAAGGAGTTGATTTTTCATCGATGCGGGTAGTTTCGTAATAGCCGGCAGCTTTGTTTCCATCGGTAAATATTAATTCTCCCTGAACAAAATGAAGCATCAGGAATTTCTGCAGTTCTTCATTCGACATTGAACTCACATTTGCCTCATCAAGCGCTTCATCGCTGGGAATAAATATGGTATAAAATTCATTATCGGATAAAAAGCTATAACGGAATTCTTTATCGACTGAAAGGCCGGCCTGCCTTAGCAGTGAATGAAATTTGGGATAAGAACTCTGAATTTTATTAAAAACACTGGTAACTGAAAAACTGAACCAATTGTTAATTTCCCAAACAGTGCCGTTGTCGGCAGCAGTGCTTAATGCCCTGGGGAATTCCGGAACAGTGGTTGACCCTTTGTAACCATAGGTAGTTGGTGCAGTTCCTGAAACTTCGCCTGTTCCATTATTTACAACAATATAATTACCTGCGAGGTTAGGCAAAAATTCTTTTCGGGCAACTCCCCTGGGTTGCTGGGTGGCCACATGGTTCATCAGCAAAATCCTTAAATCGTTTTGAGTGAGGATAAAACGTTGTGCTCCTCCGGGGCTGAGCATAAAAACAGCAAAGGTTTCGTTCACCGCATTGTAAATTAATGAAGAGTCAACCCTGCTGTTGGCATCCGATTCCACAAATAACATGTAATCTTTGTTTTGCCTTTTCATGGCCGGCAACAACCCGGCCTCCTCAATCGCGTACATTACTTTCGAAAAACCCTGCTGCAGGTAAATTGGTCCTGTAACACTACTGAATGCACGTGGTACAATTGCTTTATCGAGGCCAATGAAAGTACTGTTGCTTCCAAATTCTTTATGAATGACGTTTGACGTTTCCAACTGAACCCTGTCGAACTCACCATTATAAAAACCCTCGGTAAAATCGCTGGGATAAACCGGATTAATCGCCAAATGGGTGTTGGCAATAATTCTTTTAATATGATCGGGAGCCCCATCGAGGCTGCCCCATCCATTTGGGATCCTGATAAACTCATCAACAAGCTCATCAAAAGCATCGTTTACAGGGGCCATTAAACCATGATGGTACCTGTAAGTAACGTTTTCGGGTAACCCTGTAACGCCCGATGGTGGCCGGGTTCTTTCGTTGGTAAGGTTAAACGTTAATTCAGGAAATGAAAGATTAAATAATGAATCGACCTGTAATCCCTGATCGGCACCTGGCTGGTTGAATGTTTCATTCTCGTTATACGAAAACTGGGGAAAATAATTTACCAAATCGAAAAATTTGGAATAGTTGGCATCATCTTTCCCTTCTTCCAGTATTTGGTACGCATTTTTTAGCGGTTCAACAACTTCGTCGATTACATAGACAAATCCATTTTCAGAAAAAATCTCATTGCTTGTAATCTTTCCATTGCCAAAATACAGGTCACTTGAACCTTCCCATGGTCGGTTAAAATAAAACTCGTAATCTTCCGATGAAAGATCGTAAATATCGAGGTAATTTTTAAAAAATACAGGCGCGTACTTTCTGGAATCAGTAATTACTCTTCTATGATGCGATGTATTAAGGGTATCCATAATAATGGTACGGTCATCCTCCCCCTCCTGGTTCCATCCATACTTCCGGTTATCGTATCTCAGCAATGTTTCCCGTTTAAAACCACGTGGCTTGTTATTGTTAATGTCGAGTGTGTCAATCCATCCAAATACATCGAGTGATTGAAGTTGAATTTTCGACCAGGCATTTTGCAGAATATGGAATTTAACTAACTTATTAAGTTCCGGTAACGGAATATCTTCCACATTGCTGTAGGCAGAATTTTGGGAAAACCATTTATCGAAAGCCTGATTCGATGGGGCAAAAACTGTGTAACTGCCCGATACATTAATAATAGTATCATAACCAGTGAGCTCAATACATCGGGCAAATGTTGAAAGTTCAGGTTGCTCCTGAATTTGAGTATAAACCTTACCGGCCAGCCAATCCGGCCTTTCATACCTGTCAATCTGCATATCGTCCTCGCAACTGTAAAACAAAAACAACAGAAATATTGCAGGTAGTAATAATATTGGTTTCAGTTTTATCATGTTATTTGTTTATTATTTCAGTAATAGTCTAATTCAATCGTCCAAACATATTAAAAAAACATCCTCAGCACATACAACAAATTTAGCCATAAATATAACAAATCATACAATTACCTGTATATTATTGTGTTTTTTACAAATTTGTCATATCTGCACGATTTTTTTCATTTCATCTTTACTTTTTCCCATAATCCGTTATCGCGGAAATTGGCCGGAGTAACACCAAATTGCTCTCGAAAACATTTAATAAAGTACGACAAGTTGTTAAAACCCGTAAGGTAACATATTTCTTTAACAGTGTTATTACGCTGACTAAGAAGGCTATATGCTTCCTGCAACTTCAGTAAACGCATAAACTCAACAGGAGAATAACCGGTTAAGGCTTTCAACCTTCTGTACAGCTGAGTGGTACTAATATTAAGTTCGCCGGCCAGTTTATTCACGTTGAAATCAGGGTCGGTGAGGTTGTCTCCCAGTGTTTTTTTAACAAGTTGCACAAATTCTTCATCGCGTGAATTGGTGTTATTCTCCACTTCAACCATAAAATTCTGTGATTTGTATTTTTCGCGAATCAACTCACGGTTTTTAATTAAACGGTTGGTTTGAGAAAGCAGCAGGTTTATATCGAATGGTTTTGTAATATAGGCATCAGCACCCAACTCATATCCTTCAATTATTTGTTCTGAAGCATTTTTTGCCGTTAAAAGAATAATTGGAACATGGCAGGTATAAGAGTTTTCTTTCATTTTTTCGCAAAGTCCGAAACCATCCAGTTGTGGCATAATAATGTCAGAAATAACAATTGCAGGAGGGTTTTTCTGAATTATTTCCCATGCTTCAAGGCCATTGGAAGCTCGGAGACAATAATATTTTCGTGAAAGAATACTGGCAAGAAAATCCCCCAACTCCTCATTATCCTCTACAATTAATACTTGCTGCTTTTCATCGCTGCTGTTTAAGTCGCTCGTGTGGTCTTCCATGATAAATGAATTTACAAGAACAGATTCTGAGCCATTAACACCATGGGGGTCAGCTTCATTAAATTCTACATCAGAAATTGCAAGACAAACATGAAATGCAACTCCTTTTCCCGGAACAGATTCAACTTCTAATGTGCCTTTGTGCATTTCAATAAGCGACTTAGAAAACGAAAGCCCTATACCTGCACCTTCCGCATTTTCATCAATTTTATAAAACCGGTCAAAAATTTTGCTCCTTTCTTCTTCATCAATTTCATTTCCCTCGTTA
>JBNJGR010000049.1:0-15247 GCA_051747885.1 Bacteroidota bacterium
GTTGTTTTCCCTGTTTGACGGGCTCCGTAAAGAATAATTGCCTTTCTTTTGAACAGGTATTTTTCTATACTTTTTTTAAGATGTCTTTCAATCATAATATTACTTTATTCGATTTTAACCAAATAAAATTATAATATTTTTCGATTCAAACCGAATTATATCATATTTATTTTGGATTTTCTACCACAGAAATCTGTGTAATGCTCGAATAACCATAAAGTTTTTACCCGGCTATCAGAGCCGGGGTGAAACGGAAGAAAAAGATTTATCTTTCAACTCCATCAGGCGAGTAAGTGTGAACTACAGGCACGGCGCCCGAATTTTATCGGCGCTGAAAGATGCCGGTTTCAAAAAAGTCTCCGGTTGATTTTGTGTGAAGCAAAAAACCACGCGTGGTTTAAAAATGATGCTTCAAGTGACGCCTTTCTGCGATCACTGATTTCAAATGGGGGCGTGCAGGGCAACAAATCAGAAGTTGCTGGCTTACATTTCGACTCCGAAGCTTTTACACCCGGACAAAATTTATTAAACCATTTACCGAATACAGAGGCACATTTACAAAATCATCAGATTGGATTAAATTTCGGGGCGAAAGCTGAAATATTTTTTCAGGATGGTATTTGGTGGCATAACTTCTCAAACTTTTCAAATTTCGGTTTGTGCCGCTTTTTACCTCCACGTGATAAATGTTTTTATTTGATTCGATAATAATATCAACCTCGGCTTCACCTCTCGATGTCCAGAAATATTGTTTTTCCTGTCCGTAAAATAACAACTCCTGCGCAACAAAATTTTTTATAAATGCGCCGTTAAATTCTTTCTTTGAAATAGTTCTTAGTGTAGAAAATATAGAAAATTATCTTGCAAAAAATGTAAATATGACCAAAAATTTACCCCTTAAAAATGTGATATAGTTAAATATACCCCTTGGTAAAAATGAATCGGATGTAGCTGAATAACAGCGTCCTGTTGCATTTCAAGCCGTTCTGTTGGCTGTGTAACTTGTCCTATTAACAAAAATGGCTTCCGGTAGGCATTTTCCCCTTTCCTGTTAAACAGGAAGCAGGATTTTACCTGTAGAATAAACAAACCATACAACAGGAAACACAAAATGGTAGCTCCCATAGCATAAAAATGTAAAAGGGCAACAAAAATACCTAATGCATTTAAAGTTGACATAACAGATGTAAAAAAGTAGCTTTTCAGCGACTCCGCTTTTTTAATTTCTCTGCGGCCAAACCATAATTTCACAAAAAAATCCTGAACAATTTCTTCGGCCTCTTTGGAATCAAGGACTATTTGGGAGGCGAAGGTTACCAAACCGGGATAATAGAAACGAAACAGCAATTCAAAAGCAGTCTGGTCGCCGTTAATGAGTCGCTGTATCAAAGTTTCTTCCTTTATTCCATTGATAACAGACATAAAATATATAAAATTCTTTTAAGAAAAGTAAGGACCAAAACTGCATAGGCCCTGACACATAAAAAGCATTTGCTGCAGGAAATTTTCACACTTTGGGGACAATGAGAAGAAAACTTTTAATACCTCGCCACCAGTGGCATTTTCCTTCCAAAACCGAACGCTTTTGAACTTACCCGCAAAATGGGTGCTGCCTGGAACCGTTTGTATTCGTTTATATTTACCATACGAATCACCCGGTTGACTTCTTTTTCATCAAACCCCCTGGCTATGATTTCCTGCGGCGACTGATTCAACTCAATAAAACGGAACAGGATCTCATCGAGGATTTCGTATTCGGGCAGTGAGTCCGTGTCTTTCTGATCAGGGCGGAGCTCGGCAGATGGTGGTTTCACAATGGTGTTTTCAGGAATAATTTCCCGCTCGCAGTTCATAAAACGGGCCATTTTAAATACGTCGGTTTTATACACATCGCCTAAAACCGCAAGGCCGCCGTTCATGTCGCCGTACAACGTGCCGTAGCCCACGGCACATTCGCTTTTGTTGGTGGTATTCAGCAAAATATGTCCAAATTTATTGGAAATGGCCATCAGATAAATGCCCCGTGCCCTGGCCTGAATGTTTTCTTCGGTCACCCCTGGCTCCGTTCCTTCGAATAATGGAGCAAGTTCTTTCTCAAAAACATCCACTACACTTTGAATTTTCAAAACATCGTACCGGATTCCCAGATTTTTCGCAAGTTGCCGGGCATCTTCCTCGCTATGATTTGAAGAAATTCTGGAAGGCAGCAGCAACACACGTACGTTGTCAGATCCCAATGCACGCACTGCCAGCACAGCAGTTACGGCCGAATCGATTCCTCCTGATAACCCGAGCGTAGCTTGTTTGAAACCCATCTTCCTGAAATAGTCGCGGATTCCCAACACCAGTGCATCATGAATTTTTTCAATACGATCAACCTTTGGCTGAACTTCCGGTTCTCCTAAATTTTGAGTATCGACAATCAGAAAATCTTCTTCGAAATATTTCAGCTCTTTAACAATTTCCCCCTGTTCATTTATAAAAACCGAGCCTCCGTCAAAAATAAGTTCGGTTTGAGCGCCCGATTGATTCACATAGAAAATGGGTAACTGGTACTTTTGAGCCTTTTTAACCAGCACATCTTTCCGCCAGCTTTCCTGGTTGTACGAAAAAGGCGATGCAGAAATATTAATTACAAAGTCGGGCTGCAGTTTTGCAAGTTCTTCCATAGGCGAAACACGGTAAAGTTTATTTTTTCCGAACTCGTTAGCAGTGGGTTGCTCGTCCCATAAATCTTCACAAATTGTTACTGCAATTTTTTCGCCTTTGTGTTCAACCACCTGAAATTCCTGGTTCGGCTCAAAATGGCGGTATTCATCAAAAATATCGTAGGTGGGCAGTAATGTTTTGTTGTGCACCGACAGGATTTTTCCATCAGCCAGAAAGAATGCCGAGTTGTAAAGCGTTTTCCCCTCTTCGTTTTCATTGATTCGCGGGGCGCCCACAATGGCAGCAATTCCACTGCATGAGGCAGCTATTTTATTTACGGCTTCTTCTGCTTTTCGGATGAATTCCTTTTTCTCCAGCAAATCGTGAGGATAATAACCCGTTACCGATAATTCAGAAAAAACAACAAGATCAGCTCCCGCATTTTTTGCCTTTTCAATGGTTTCAATAATTTTTCCGGTATTCTCATCAAAATCGCCAATAATATAATTTAACTGTGCCAGTGCAACTTTCATAAAAAGAGTTTAAAAATAAATGTGTAATGTGCAAATGTCTTATTTTTGGGACAATTTCGCAATAAATTTTGCACAAGAGCGTAATGAATTGAAATGAAAACAATGAAACACAAAACATATTTTATATTCCTGCTATCTGTAATCTTCTTCGCCTCCTGTAACCGCAATCCTTTAAAAGTGGATATTTCAGGAATAGATACCGAGGTTGAAATTGTGCGTTTCGACCAGAAACTTTTTGAATTGCCGATGCAGGATACACTGGCTGAATTAACTACTCTTCGCAGTAAATACCCGGAGTTTTTCGACCTGTTCACCTGGAAAGTAATTGGAGTGGGTGGAATTGAAGAGGAACATTTCCCCGAAATTATGGGCGAATTCCTGACCGACACCATGATTTTGAATGTAGAAACGCTGGTGGAAAAAGAATTTTCAGATTTTGAAAAAACAGAGGAGGAGCTGATTACAGCGTTCAAATATTTTCAATATCATTTCCCCGATAAAGATTTACCAACAATTTTTACTACAATTTCGGGGTTTAACCAGTCGGTTTTTACAGCAGAAGAAATAATCGGGATCAGCCTCGATAAATACCTGGGACGTGATTGCAGCTATTATAAGAAATTAAGCAATGTTCCGCTTTACAAGGTTAAAAATATGCATAAGAAAAAACTGGTGTCGGATGTAGCTTATGCATGGGGCCTGACCGAGTTTGATGATCCGCACGGAACAACAACAGTCCTCGACAATTTTGTTCACCAGGGAAAATTGATGTATTTTGTTGATGCCATGCTCCCCGAAATGCATGATTCGCTGAAAATAGGTTACACAGGAGAACAACTGCAATGGTGCAATAAGAATGAACCACAAATGTGGAATTTTCTGGTAGAAAACGAAATGCTTTATTCCAACAAACGGATGGATATTTTACGGTATATCAACGACGGGCCCTACACAACCGGTTTTCCGATTGAGTCACCTGCCCGCTCGGGCATTTGGATTGGCTGGCAAATAGTGCGTCAGTACATGAAAAAATATGAGGATGTTACTTTGCCCCAATTGATGGCAAACACCAATTACCAGGAAATTCTGAATGAATCGGGCTACTACCCTGAATAGATCAAAAAAGGACATGTTAAAAAACATGCCCTATTCGAAAATGAAAAAATTAGGAAAATTACATTTCCCTGATTTTAATGTTTTTGTACCAAACATCATCACCATGATCCTGAAGTGCAATATAACCTTCTTTGGCTACATTGGCCCAATCCGGATTCAAATCCGGAAACTTTGAATCAGCAACCAGCTCATTCCAGTCATCGGTCCAAAGATGATACTCCAGCACTGTTTCGCCATTTTGTTTGTGAACTACTGTTCCATCGTAAACCAGGATTTCAGCTGAATTCCATTCACCTGCAGGTTTCGTATTTTGCGGATCGGCAGGAATCAAGTCGTACAACGAAGCTGCTTTGCGGTTCCCATTTTCTCCGAGCATGGCATCGGGATGCTTTTCGTTATCGAGCACCTGAAATTCGGGAGCCGTTTGCCAAATCGGGTCCCCTTCCACTTCCTGACCAAGATAGAAAACTCCGGAGTTACCACCCTCGGAAATTTTCCAATCGAACTTCAATATGAAATTCGAAAACTTCTGGTCGTACAAAATGTCACCTCCATCTTCGGCACCGGCTTCTCCCTGGCCCGACTCTTTACAGTGCAGAGTTCCGTCAACCACTTCCCAACCCGCAGGGAAATGATCTTTATTGACACCACGCCAGCCTTCGCTGGTTTCACCATCAAACAATAGCATCCAACCCTCATCTTGCTCAGCCTGTGTTAGTTCATTGGGGCCGGCTTTCTCTTCTACTGTTGCCTGCTTTTCGTCTGCTTCAGCACTGTCATCGGATTGTTTCTGTCCTCCAGTGCAGGAAACAGCCAATAGAAAAGCAACTACCATTAGGAACGAAAGAAAATTTTTCATTTTTAATCAGTTTTTATTTGTTTACTATTAATAATAAATTTAATTCTCACTCATCAAAAATTCTCCGGATATGCATAAAAATTATAAAAATCACCCTTAAATAATTAACAATATACCCTAATTGTAATACACAAAATTAATAATTTCCAAATTTCTTTCGTAATTTCGAAATAATATTTCTGCTGAAACATGAGTAAATATAATTTAATTTGAAAATATGGATGCTACAGGAAAACCAAAAAAAATTGGCATTTTAACAGCCGGTGGCGATTGTCCCGGACTTAATGCAGCCATACGGGGAGTTGGTAAAACCGCTATTGTGGAATACGGGATGGAAGTATATGGTTTTAACGCCGGCTACCTTGGTTTAATTGAAAATGATTATATTAAGTTGAGTGAATCGCAACTCTCGGGTATTCTTACCGAGGGTGGCACAATACTTGGAACTTCGCGCGAGAAGCCCTACAAAATAGTAAAAAAGGACGGAAAGAAAAACACCGAGAAACCGAAGAAAATCAAAAAAACTTATGAGAAGCTGGGGCTCGACTGCGTAGTGTGCATTGGAGGCAACGGCACCATGAAAACCGCCAATATGCTGGCCCAGGAAGGAATCAACGTTATTGGTATCCCAAAAACCATCGACAACGATGTGTGGGGAACCGATGTGACTTTTGGATTCGACTCGGCTGTGCAGGTGGCCACCGAAGCCATCGACCGGCTGCATACCACTGCCAACTCGCACCAGCGGGTAATGATTATTGAGGTGATGGGGCACCATGCCGGTTGGCTGGCGCTTTACTCCGGGCTGGCTGGCGGTGGTGACATCATTCTGATTCCGGAAGTTCCGTACAACATCCGCTCGGTGTGCAAAAAAATTGAAAAGCGTTACGAGCACAAAAAACCTTATTCGATTGTGGTAATTGCCGAAGGAATTGACCACCCGAAAGGAAAATCGGCCGCAGCGCACATTGGCGAGGCCATTCAAACCTACACCGAAATAGAAACCCGCGAAACGGTGCTCGGGTACGTACAGCGGGGCGGCAGCCCCACACCAATGGACCGGATTCTGGCCACGCGCTACGGGGCTTTTGCCGCGCAGTGTATTGCCGATGGCTGCTTCGGAACCATGGTGGCCATGCACAAAAATGACCTGACCACTGTTCCGCTTTCCGAAGTGGGTGGCAATTTGCGATTGGTTGAAGAAGAACACCCGCTTATTCTGAAAGCCCGGAAAATGGGTGTTTCGTTTGGAGATGAGTATTTGAATGATTAAAAATCACAATGGAATGTGCACCAACATTTTGGTTTCAAAAAACTCTTCGCCGAAATATTCGGATAGATGTTGAATAAAAACCTGCTTCCTGAAAGGTTTGATTTCTTTGGTTAAATCGCCACCTTTCAGGTAGAAAATTCCGTTTGGAATGGCGTTTTGCTGTTTCAGGGAAATATTTTTTCGCACCCAGGTTACAAATTCCGGCAAACTGGTAACCGCGCGGCTCACTACAAAATCGTATTTGGTTTTCAACTGCTCCACGCGGATTTGCTCGGCAGTTACATTTTCCAAACCGAGACTTTCAGAAACGGCTTTCACCACTTTAATTTTCTTGCCGATGGAATCGACCAAATGAAATTTCACGTGCGGGAAGAAAATAGCCAGCGGAATTCCGGGAAATCCTCCGCCAGTTCCTACATCCAAAACTTCGGAACCGGGAGTGAAATGAATAAATTTGGCAATGGTTAGGGAATGCAGTACGTGACGTTCGTAAAATTCAGAAAAATCTTTCCGCGAAATCACATTTATTTTGGAGTTCCAGTCGGCGTAAAGCGGTTCAAGTTGGGCGAAAATCTCGATTTGGTCAGGTGACAAATCGGGGAAATACTTCAAAATAATATCCATTTTGTTTATCATGCTTTCCTGCTCATCTCAGTGTTTTCAATCATTTTAAACAACATTTCGCGCGCCCTGAACAACTGGGCCTTAACTGTTCCCAATGGAAGTTCCAGTTCCTTGGCAATTTCTTCGTATGAATATTCGCGAAAATAACGCAACTCAACAAGCATCCTGTAGCGTGGTTTTAGTCGCCTCACAATACGGTGCAGCAAAATGGCTTTTTGTTGCCTGATGAGCTTTTCCTCAGGATCGGGTTCTTTCGATTTCAGCCTGACTGCCTCGTTGTTTTGAACAGATTCGTTATTTTCTATGGTAACGTAAGTGCCTTTTTTGCGGCGTAAAAAATCGATGCAGTTATTTGATGCAATTTTAAATAGCCAGGTACTAAAAGCATAAGTTGGCGAATACTGATGAATATTTTTGAACGCTTTTCCAAATGCCTCGAGAGTAAGATCTTCTGCATCGTTCCGGTTATTTACCATTTTCAGCAACATAAAATAAATGGCATCTTTATAACGGCCAAGCAACCGCGTAAAGGCTTTCTCGTCACCATCCAATGCTTTTTGAACGAGTTCGTAGTCACGAAGCGCCTTCTCTGACAAATTTATTTTATGCTCTTCCATTTTTGGTTTCTTCTGCTTAAATATAAATCCCCCTGGTAAGCTAATTTCAAGTAAGGCATAATTAAAGCATACACTAACGAAGATAAGAATAATTTATTTTCATTCAAATGTTTCTGGGATATTTTTATGATAAACGAACACACTGTAACACAAACAATCAGCAAAAAAAATAACAACAAATCGTTCAAATTCTGAATTAGTATTTATTAACACCTTCAACCCAAAATATTTCAGGTTCAATTCGTGCAGAATGGCTATATTTGCCTCCTCGAAAAAAGGTTATGAAGTTTAAGGTTACAGCAACGACAAGCAATTCAAGAGCAAGGGCAGGTGTTATTACCACTGATCATGGTACTATTGAAACGCCAATTTTCATGCCTGTAGGCACAGCAGGTTCAGTAAAAGGAATCCACTCCCGCGATTTACAGGAAGACATAAAAGCACAAATAATTTTAGGCAACACATATCACCTTTACCTCCGCCCGGGGATTGAAGTAATTGAAAAAGCCGGAGGGCTGCACAAATTCAACCGCTGGAACGGTCCGATATTAACCGACAGCGGGGGTTACCAGGTTTTTTCGCTGGGCGACATCCGCAAGCTCACCGAGGAAGGTGCCCGGTTTCAGTCGCACATCGACGGATCATACCATAGTTTCACCCCCGAAAATGTAATCGACATACAGCGATCAATTGGGGCCGATATCATGATGGCATTTGATGAATGCACTCCCGGAGATGCCGATTATGCTTATGCAAAAAAATCGCTCGAGCTAACCCAGCGCTGGCTCGACCGCTGTATTAACCAATTTGAAAACACTCAGCCCAAATACGGATACAGCCAAACGCTTTTCCCAATTGTTCAGGGAAATACTTTTGCTGATTTACGACAAAAAGCCGTTGCTCATGTTATATCGCATAATGCCGACGGTTATGCCATCGGAGGCCTGTCGGTTGGAGAACCGGAAGAAGCCATGTACGAAATGACCGAAATTTGCACGGCCGACCTCCCTGAAGACAAACCGCGGTACCTGATGGGAGTGGGCACTCCAATAAACATTTTGGAAGGTATTGACAGGGGCGTTGACATGTTCGACTGCGTTATGCCTACTCGCAACGGCCGTAACGGAATGCTTTTTACATCGAATGGAATCATCAACATAAGAAATAAAAAATGGCAAAACGACCACTCGCCTGTCGATGAAAATGGCACTTCCTTTGTTGATCAATATTCAAAAGCTTATTTAAGGCACCTGGTTATTTCAAACGAAATGCTCGGGGCACAAATAGCCAGCCAACACAACCTTGCATTCTATTTATGGCTCGTAAAAACTGCCCGTCAAAAAATTGCAGAGGGTGGGTTCAGGGCCTGGAAAGAAGAAATGACAGAACGATTAAAAGAAAGATTGTAGGAGGTAATGAAACTTTATAAAACCATCGACATATACATAACCAAAAAGTTTCTGGGAACTTTTTTTTATGCTATTACTTTAATACTTAGCATTGCCGTGGTTTTCGACATGTCAGAAAATCTTGACGAATTTTTATCGAAAGATATTCCCTGGTCAACCATTATTTCAGAATATTACCTGAACTTTATTCCCTATTTCGCCAATCTTTTTAGTCCGCTGTTCACATTTATCGCAGTAATATATTTTACATCGAAAATGGCATACAACACCGAAATTATTGCCATTTTAAGTAGCGGCGTTTCTTACCGGCGGTTAATGCGACCTTACATGGTTTCTGCATTTATTCTTGCCGCTTTTTCGTTTACGCTCGGGAATTATATAATTCCACCCGCCAACCGGACAATGAATGAATTCCGGCAATTTTATATTGACAACAACAGACAAACCATTTCGAGCGAACGAAATATCCACAGGCAGATTGAGCCCGGCGTTTTTATTTACATGCAGAGTTTTAATGCAAACTACGTGGGGTACCGGTTCACCCTCGAACGTTTTGAGGATTCCAAACTGGTAGAAAAACTTACGGCAGATAACATTAGATGGGACGAAGAAACAGGCAAATGGGTTATTAACAATTGGTGGAAAAGAACCATTTATGAAGACCACGAAGAATTTGAAAAGGGCTACCGGCTCGATACAACGCTTAACATGACACCAGAAGATTACAAAGTGATGAAAAACGAAATGGAAAATTTCACTACCCCGGCACTGAAAAAAGAAATTTCAAAAATGAAATTGAGAGGAGTGAACACGGTAGAATGGGAAATTGAAAGGCACAAGCGCTTAGCCGGACCTTTTTCTGCATTTATTCTTACAATAATTGGAGTCGGGCTTGCTTCACGTAAAATAAAAGGCGGACTGGGATTACACCTTGGACTGGGATTGCTGCTCAGTTTCTCCTATATTTTATTCTTACAGGTTTCTACAGTTTTTGCAATAAGCGGGAACACATCCCCTTTCATTGCTGTGTGGATTCCCAACCTGGGGTACAGTATTATTGCGTTCTTCGTATTCCGCTGGGCAGCAAGATAATTGATTTCCATTTTTGCATAAATACATAAACTTATCTTGTTCCCGGCAACGAGTTGAATTGCGTTTCAATTTTAATCATTCAAACTTTACGTATAATAATTCGATTCGTATTGTATCATTGGCAGGTAATTTACGTAATGCAAAACAGCTATTAAGGCTGCCAACTGAAAAAATTTATAATTTTGTCGCGATTAATAAAGAAAACGCCCTGTTGAAAAAGGGAAATTTAAATTTAAAATCAAACTTTATGTCATTAAGAAGTAACGTTCTTGATCTTCGGAAAAGAAAAAGGGAAGTTCAAAAAGGCGGTGGAGACAAGGCCATCGAGAAACAGGCTAAAATGGGTAAATTAACTGCCCGTGAACGTATCCTGGCCCTTTTGGATAAAAATTCCTTTCACGAATACGACCTGTTTGTGGAACACAGCGCCAAAGATTTCGGCATGGAATCTAAAATATTACATGGCGATGGCGTGATTATCGGAACAGGAACCATTTACAACAAGCCGATATGTATTTTCGCCCAGGATTTCACTGTAGCCGGTGGCTCGCTGGGGATGATGCACGCCAGGAAAATAACCAAGATTATGGATCACGCCCTGAAAATGCGTGTCCCATTAATTGGAATTAACGACTCGGGAGGCGCCCGTATTCAGGAAGGTGTAAATTCACTTGCCGGATATGGTGAAATTTTCTTCCGAAATACCCTGGCCTCCGGTGTAATTCCGCAAATTTCGGTAATTCTCGGCCCCTGTGCAGGCGGGGCGGTATATTCACCCGCGTTAACCGATTTTGTTTTTGTGGTTGAAAACATCTCAAAAATGTTTATTACCGGACCAAGTGTAATAAAATCGGTGCTGGGCGAAGAAATCACAATGGAAGAACTTGGCGGGGCCCGCGTTCATGCCGAACTTACAGGTAATGCTCATTTCTTCTCAACCAGCGAACTGGAATGTTTCGAGCAGATAAAAAAACTAATCAGCTACATTCCAAGAAATAACGGAACGAAAGCATTGCCTTTCCCGCCAAAACCACCTAAAAAAGGGAAGAAAATTGAAGATATTGTTCCCGGTGATCCCCGCATTCCGTACGACGTTCGTGACATCATAAAAAGTGTTACCGACAGTTCTGATTTTTTTGAAGTAATGGAAAGCTTTGCCCCGAACATTGTTATTGGATTTGGACGAATGGAAGGTGATACCGTTGGGTTTGTTGCCAACCAGCCCATGGTTTTGGCCGGCGTACTCGATACCGACAGCTCCGACAAAGCAGGTCGTTTTATCCGGTATTGCGATGCATTTAACATTCCCATCGTCACACTCGAAGACCTGCCGGGATATTTGCCCGGAGTTGACCAGGAACATGCCGGGGTAATCCGCCACGGAGCAAAAATATTATATGCCTATAGTGAAGCCACTGTGCCAAAGGTTACCGTTATTTTACGGAAAGCTTATGGTGGAGGGTACATTGCTATGAACTCTCGCCACCTGCGCGCCGATTTTGTTTTTGCATGGCCAACTGCAGAAATTGCAGTGATGGGTCCCGAAGGGGCAGCCAATATTGTTTTCCGCAAAGAAATATCGGAAGCGGAAAACCCTGAAGAGGTGCGACAGGAAAAAATTCAGGAATACAAGAAAAAATTCGCCAACCCTTATGTTGCAGCAGCCCAGGGATATATTGACGAGGTTATTGAACCGAAAGAAACAAGGGGCAGAATTTTGCACGCAATGAAAGTTTCGGAAAACAAAAGCATTGCCCTGCCCAGGAAAAAGCATGGTATTCCTCCATTTTAAACCAAAAAATTACTGGCATGACAGAAAAAAACAAAGAAAAAGAATTAAAAAGTTTAGTGGTTCAAGGCACGGTTTATCAAACAAATTTAACCTGGAAATTTGAAAACAGGGTAAAATGGGAAACACCAAACCCCAACCACATTTACTCGTTTATACCTGGTACAATTATTGACATTTTTGTGAAACCAAAAGAGAAAGTTAAAGAAGGGGAAACCTTGTTATTACTAGAAGCAATGAAAATGCAAAACCAGGTACGGATGCCCTTCGACGGACAGATTTTGAAAATTCACGTAAAAAAAGATCAGGTTATTCCCAAAAAATACATGATGCTGGAAATTAAACCGCTAAGATTAAGGTAGTTTAAAAATACATTTACGCTAATATTTCAAAACCGTGCAATTCATTTTGTGCGGTTTTTTATTTTTAAAATGATTAGCTTTATAGAAATGAAAACGCTGTTTTTGTATTGCATCATTTTTAGTTTGGCATTGAAAGGTTCATTTGCCCAGGAAAATTCATGCATCAAATCAACCGAAGGCACAGACTTCTGGTTTGGTTTCATGGAAAGCCGTCATTACCAGGAAGACCACTTTCTGGAAGTAACGGTCACTGCCCGCGAAACCACTACTTTTCAGATTACTTACGGGAGAGATGAAATTCCCATAAACGGTATTTACCAGGTTCAGGCCAACAGCTCAAAGCAGGTTGAAATCCCATGGGAGAAACTGGAAGCAATTGGGTCAGAAAGTATTGAAAACAAAGGGATTCACCTGACATCGGAAAAACCGGTGAATGTGTATGCCCTCAACTGGAGCCTCAACTCAGCAGATGTGGCAGCAATTTATCCGGTTCCTTCTCTTGGTAAAGATTATTTTGCAATGTGCTACTATCCCAATATCGACCTTCTCGATCCAGTGGAAGGTAACGGCCGAAACAGCGAGTTTCTGGTTGTTGCCGCCTTTGATTCAACAACTGTAAATATAACTCCATCGAAAGTTACCGACCAGTTGAAACCGAAAGACTCTACATTTTCTGTCATTCTGAATAGAGGGGAAGTGTACCAGGTACAATCCGAAAATGAAGTAGGCACCAGCCAGTTGGGACAGGGAGATCTGACAGGAAGTTACATCGAGGCCGATAAACCTGTCGCCTTTTATTCGGGGTCACTCAGCACCCAGGTACCCTCAGGGAAATGCTGCTGGGAACATTTATACGAGCAAATCCCCCCGGTTCATTCCTGGGGGCTTGAATATTATGCCGTACCGCTAAAATCGCGTGAGCAGGATCGTTACCGCATACTGGCCGCGCAAAACAATACCACGGTGCAAATCTCAGGCAGGAGTCCCTTTACCCTCAACCGGGGCGAATTTGAGGAAGCTGTATTTTTTAATTCCGACACCCAAAAAAAAATTCTGGCCGACAAGCCGGTGCTGGTGGCACAATACAGCCAGTCGAGAGATGTGGATAGTACATTTACCGGCGGCTATGGCGATCCTTTTATGATTATTTTAAGTCCGGTTAACCAGTCGTTAAACAAAGCAAATTTTGTGGCTTACAATTCACCCGACCTTGAATTTGAGGATTTCGTTTACGAAGGCATCAAAAATTATTTTGTTAATATACTTACCCCAACCAGCCAAACGGGAAATATCAGGGTTAACAACCAATCTGTTCAAAATGAGTTCCGGGAGTTTCCGGAAGGTAATTACTCGTACGCGCAAATTGAAATATCAAACGGAACACACCAAATTGAAAGCACCGGCAGCGAAGATGGTTTTTTGGCCTACGTTTACGGTTTTGGTGGCATCGAGTCCTACGGATACAGTGCGGGTTCAAATTTAAATCTGACACTGGACATTGGAGAAAGCCCCTGGTTTGAAAGCGATACAATTATGCTTTGCTATGGAGAAACCCGTACACTGGATGCAGGCCCCTGGTTCGATTCTTACACGTGGAACACAGGCGAATCAACCCAAAAAATTTCTATTAATGAGACAGGAAAATATTCAGTGAGAACAACCACCACAGAAGGTTGTGTACTGGAAGATTCAGTGGTGGTTTTGGTTAACCAGCCGGTTGTAATCGATTTGGGTAATGACGACACCGGATGCCAGCCTTATTCCATTGAACTGGAAGGGACTGAAAGCTTTGAACGATATGTTTGGCAGAATGAATGGGGTGACACGCTGTCCACTTCTCAAAAAATAATGGCAAACGAAACCGGAGAATACCAGGTTACGGTTTTCGACGAATTTAACTGCCCGGGTTACGACACCTTGCAACTGGTGGTTTTTCCAGTTCCTGAAGTTGAATTTTCCGGACCTGAGCTCGTCTGCGGAGAAAAATCAGCTCAGCTAACTGTTTCGCTATCCGGAACTCAGGATTCGATATGGAAAATCGAGAACAATTTTAACTGGAGTGCAGGTATCTCCTCGGTGGTTTTTTCGGAAACCACCCGCACCTCCGCTGTTGTGGAAGTAAGCGATTGGGGAGAATACGAAATTTACTACCAGCTGCAAACCATTGACGGATGCGAAAAAACCGACACGTTTGAAATGAGCTTTTACCCGCGCACAACAACCGATTTTGATTTTATTACCGAAACGCGTGAAGGTTGCCAGCCATTTTATGCTGAAGTTGTGGCCACACCTCAAAACGCTGGCCTTAATTATTTTTGGATAACCGAAACAGAACCCTACCCTGCCGGAAACCAGAACCTTTTTGTTTTTGACGAACCGGGGAATTACGATGTGGGACTCATTGCACAATCTGCTGAAACCGGTTGTGCCGATACGCTCCTAAAAACCGACTGGATTACCGTGCATGTTAAACCCAAAGCTGATTTTGAAGTGGATTACCCGGTAGCGTTAACCGAAAATGCCCGGATTTCATTTACCAATCTATCGGAAAATGCTGATTATTTTTCATGGGATTTTGATGACGGGAAAAGTTCAGACGAACTCAACCCTGTGCATACGTATTCAGCTCCGGGCGAGTATGTTTCGCAGCTAATTACTGAAACACAGTTTGGCTGCACAGACACCGCAGAACAAAAAATAACCATACTCCAGTCACCCAACCAATTTCCCAATGCATTTCGCCCCAACAGCCCGATAGAAGAAAACCGGACTTTCATGCCATTGAAAACCGGAGTTGACGAAACAAGGTTTAACCTGAAAATCTATAATCGCTGGGGCGAACTTGTTTTCGAAACCAATTCGCCCAACAATCCGTGGAAAGGTGAAACGCAAAACGGGCAGCCTGTGCCGGCAGGCAATTATGT
>JBNJGR010000050.1:0-15169 GCA_051747885.1 Bacteroidota bacterium
TTCCAGCCTTACTTCATATTTTGCCATGTTTGTTTCGTCTGTTTCGCCAAAACGCTGCTGATAACTAACAAAAAGGTCGTTGGTAATGTATTTCCCAACTACCACTGTGGCGTTGTCGAAACTGCCGTCACTTTTTACTTCAATATAATCCACATTCAGTTTGTCGCCGAGGAAATTTGTTATCTGAGATGACAGGATTGAAGCGGCTGCTTTTCCGGCCAGGCTGCCACCGCCGGCTCCCTCCACGTTGTTTTGCTCGTCAATGGTTAGTTCGTTCATGCTTTTCCCGAATAATATGTACGACAGGGCATCGCCTTCGCTAATGGGATTATCATCTAATTTGAAACTCACTTCGGGAGATTCGGCCGTTCCGGCGAAGTTAACAGTAATGACCTGTTCGGCACGCTGTGCATTCCTGAACCGGTAAGAAGCAGTAATATTCATCTCGGGCATCATCTCTTCGCCCCCCTGGAAACTGATTGTACCTTCATCAATTATAAACGTTTTGCCCAGCAAATCGTACTGACCGCGCACCACATCAACGGCGCCGAATAATTCAAAAAATTCCCCGTTTTTGATGAGTTCCACATCGCCTGAAATTTCAATACGCATGTCATCATTTTTAATCCAGGTGTTTTTAGGAATTTTTACCCCCAGCCTGCCCCGGAGTTTATCGAGGAATTCAAAATTCACAGAGTCTGTCAGTGCAGGCTCAGGCTCTGGATTGGTGAAGGTTGTTGAATCTGTATAAAGCGATAACTTTTCGGCTTCCCTGACCAGGATTGGTTTGGGCATTTCAGGCACATTCAGTTTTCCCATCATCCGTAAAATAGCGGGCAGATAAATTTCACCTTGCGGAATGTTTAAATTACCGCCGTAAACTAAGTTGTCTTTTTCACCGCCAAGGCTTGCATCTCCTGAAACCTGCATGTTGAAACTGCGGTGGTTAAACGGGTTGAACTTATTAAATTCGAGGTTAACTTGTGACTTGCTGAGGTCCCCTTTGTACAATTCCGATTCAAAAATAACCTCTCCCTTCCCGGTGAGGTGCCCATCGGCACTACTTACCCTGAAGGAATCCAGTTCCACTTTATCGCTCAGGAAGTTCAGGTTCAGTTTGATGTTTTTATAATCGATGCCGTATTCATCTACTTTAAATGAGGCGTCATCAAGTTTTAAGGATCCTTCCGGCTGCGGAGCATTTGCAGTGCCGGTAACGCCCATATCCCCGTTAACCTGTCCGTTGATTGTTGCAGAAGGATTCATTGTTTCTAAAATAGCCAGCGAAAAGTTCTTCAAATTAACCTGACCGTTAATGGAATCTTCAGGATTAAATTTAAAACTCAATGAATCCGGTTCATACTGAAAAGGAAGTGAAGCTGAAAAACTAAATTCACCATCGTCTTCAGTTATTATTTCCGATTCGGCCGATAACTGATTTTCTCTGAAATCGAAATTGCCATCAATTTTTGAAAAACCATATTCCTTGTATTTTGCTTCGTTTACCGAAAAATTACCGTTTGCCAGCGGCGATTCCATAGTTCCGGAAACGTTAAATTCACTTTCCAGAAAACCTGAAAAATCATCAGTAATATCCAGTTTTTGCAAAATAGCGGCCGATAAATTTGTGATGTTCATTCGGGCATTGACAGAATCGTTGCTGCCAAAACCAAATATCATAGAATCGAGTCGAACCTGCACCGGCAGCGTGGCGGTCAGTTCAACTTTTCCGCTGTCTTCAGCAAAAATATTGGTTTCGAACATGAGCTCGTTATCGCTGTAATTCAGGATTCCGTCGATACCGGTAAACTCGTACCCGCCCAAAGATGCATCGGTAAATGAATATGTTGTGTTGAGCACAGGTGATTGTGCGTTGCCGCTTACGTTTATTTTTGCGTTGAACAGGGAGGTAACCGGGTATTCCAACTCCAAAAAACGACTGAGTGTTCCAATGTTTAACCGGTCAAATTCAATGCTGAAATTTTCCTCTTCCCGGAGACTTATTATTCCGTTTGCACTGATAACCTGGGAAGAATCGGCGCTGCCAGAGGCCAACCTGAAATTATTCACCGTATAATTTACCGAATCGAATTCGATGATGGCTGGTGCGTTTTGCAATTCCCATTGCTGGTCCTGAAACTGGATTTCCCAGCTATTTAGGGTGAACTTTGTTTTTTCTCCCGGAACAATGCCGGTCTGAAGGCTGGTGGTTAATTCTGATGCCTGAAGCTGTGCATCCAGGAATAACGAATCTGTATTGCCATCAATATTTGCCCTAATGGAATCCACTTTCAGATTCCCCGATTCCAGTCCGCGAGCGAAAATTTGAGCGCTAAGCATGGTGTCGGTTTTTGTAATCCATCCGTTGGCTGCCAGGTGAAGTTGCTCCAGCAGAATGTCATCGTAACGGGTGGAATTCAGATCAATGTTCGATTCCAGGTTCAGCGAATCGGGTTTTCCGGAAATATGTGCCGTTAATTTTCCGCTGGTGTTTACATCTATCCCGGCCAGGTACGCACTGAACTCATTGAGGCTGTCAATTTCTGCTGAAAGTTGCAGGTCGGAGTTTGATGTTAAACTATACACTCCGCTGGCTTCAAGCCGGGCCGTTTGTGTTTTTAGGCTCAACGAATCGAGATTAATGTTTTGGTTTTTAAAGTTTCCGGCTGCTTGCAGTGAATCAATCTGAACGTGGTGGAAATTTGAGCCGGTAACAGAAATTGTAGCATCGGCATTCATTTTCTCAGGATCGAATCCGGTTCCCGTAACAGCCGCCTGCATATTCAGGTTTGAATAAAGACTGTCGATTCCGGAGAGGAGTGCCAGATTAAGGTCGTTAGTGGAAAGGTCCAGTTTGTATTCAGGATTTTCCATGAAGTTTTGAATGTTGTGAACCAGGTTGAAGGAACCGAAATTTCCACGTCCCTGGAAATTGCCTGCCATATTTCCGTTTTTCAGGTTTAGTTTGAAATTGAGCCGGTCGATCTGCCTGTTTTCAATTACCCAGTTGTTCAACTGTCCGCTAATTTCACTGCTGGCTGTTTTCGGGTCAAATCCACGGCCGTTTGCTTCCAGGTTGCCGTTCAGAAAATACATTAAATCAGGATTGTTGAGCCAGTAGCCCAGTTCAACGTTTTCGAAATTAACGGTGAGTTGGTAATCGGGTTGAATTTCTGTTTCTTCAGAAAGATAATTTTGCAGGTTAGCAGTGCTGATGTTTACGAGAATATGCTGATCCTGATCGGATAGTTCGATAGAAGCTTTAGCGGCATTTTTTTCCACGTTTGCCGTTAATTTTACAGTTGGCCGGGCAGGCAGCGTCAGTGAAGGCAAAAAATAGCTGAATTCAGCGATGTCAAACGCAGTGGTTTCGAAATTTGCAGCGCCATTTTTCAGTGAGTCGGATTCCACTTCGGCCATTCCTTCCATGGAGTTTCTTCCTGTTTCAACATAAAAATTTCGTAGTTCGATGATTTCGGAATCGCGCTTTAAATTAAATTTCAGTTGATTCAGGATAAAATCGGGTTGAAGGGTTGAAAATGAAAATGAATCCAACGTGAGCTCCTGGCTTTTTTCAGCCCAGTTCAGCGAAAGCTCTGTGTTCAGGTTCTTAATTTCTTTGGGAATAATGGTGTCCAGCGCTTCGGTTTTTATGTTTCCGTTTGTGAGTTTGAAATTTCCCAGGTTAATTTCAAACGAACCCGGTTCTTCAGAGGTTTCGCTTTCTTCGGGCCCGGGTTTGATGAGCTGCTGAAAATTCCAGACAGAATCTGAATTTTGGCTGAGGTGCAAACGTGGGGTGTGTAAACCGGCTGAGTGAATGTTCAGCTTATTGGAAAGCAATGGCCAAAGGCTATAATCCAGTTCGATTTTTTCAATGCTGGCTAACGTATCACCACCTTCAGTTTTGAGTAAAATATTATTAATGGAGAGGTGCGTGAAAAAGTTGCCGCCTATTTCGCCTATTTGCAGTTCACCGTTCAGGAAGCGGGAAGACTGGTTTTCGGCAACGGATGCAATTTTTCGTTTGGCCGGTTCAGTCTGAATGAGTAAGGCGGCCAATACCAATACAAAGACCACCAGCAGGAGGAGTCCTCCGACCGAAAGTAAACCGTATTTTAAGCCTTTTCTCATTGCTGTAAAATTCATTTAATTTAAAATGCCTGTCCCACGCTTATAAAAAACTGTGGCCTTTTTTTCTCGTTCCACACCGGAAACCCTGCATCGAAACGCACCGGGCCAATTGGTGTGTCGATTCTTATTCCCGATCCGGCTGCATATCCTAAATCGTTGAAATTATAATTGAAAGATTCTTCCCAAACATTGCCCGCTTCTAAGAATGCCACGAGGCTGAGCCGCCAAAAAAGTGGGTAGCGTACTTCAAAATTACTTTCGAAAATACTTTTCCCGCCCAGCGGAGTTCCGCTTTCGCGTTTTGGGCCGAGGTCGGAACGGTTCCATCCACGGATGGAGTTGCTGCCGCCCGAGTAAAAACGGTCTTCAACCGGGATGAATTGACGGTTGTCAGATGAATTGATTCCTCCTGCCATTAACCGAAATGCCAGAACCACGAAGCCGGTTTTTTTGTAAGTCCTGAAATCGCCCCACAGCTTGGTGTAGTTAAAATCACTTCCCAAAAAATATCCGTTCAGTTTAAAGCCAAACGAAACGTTCATTCCATTAGTCGGAGAAAACCTGGGGGTGGAATTATCGAAAACAGTACTGAGCAAGACCCCTGACTTTTTGTAAGGAAACTTATCGCTTTCAAAATCTGAAAACTCTTCATCACCGGCTTCAAGTAACTGTTCCACATCTTCGAAATAATAGGTTAGTTTACTGTTTAACCGGGGATTAAAATTATAGGTAAACGGCACATTTACTCCAAAGGTACGGGTTTTGTAGCCGGGCTCCTCTTTTCGGTTGATAAACGGATTGACAGAGATGGAGCTGTTCATGCCCAGGAATTGGGGCTGAATCCAGCTTAACCGTGCCGAATAGGGTTCGATCGCTGAATGTTTCAGGTAAAGGTTCAGGCGACGGGCGCCTCCCAAAAAACCCCGGTAACTTAAATCGAGAAATGCCCTGAATTTATCCTCCGTGCCGTAACCAGCTCCAAGTCTCGTGTTCAGTCGGGGGGTTTCTTCAATATAAACCGAAACGGGGATGGGGCTTTTTTGCGTTTCGGGCATTTTCTCAGGATTAACGGAAACCACCCTAAACATACGGAGCCGGTAAAGATTTTGGCGGGTTTCATTTAAAACTGATTTGCTGTATAAATCACCATCGGAATACTTCAGCTGTTTTTTTATGAATTCTTCCGAAACATTTTTGTTGCCCGAAATGGTGGTTTTCCCGATGTGTGAAATGGGGCCGGGATTGACAGCGTAATGAATATCCGTACTGTTCTCTTCGAGATTAAGGTTTAAATTATAGGTAGCAGTGGCGTAGGCGTATCCCTGGCTTCTAAAAGCATCCTCAATTATGCGGAGGTCAGTATTTATTGCTTCGTCTCGAAACCGCTTTCCTTCAACCAGTTCCAGTTTTTTCATTACTTTTTCTTTTTCCAGCAGGCTGTCAATGTTTCCAGTTTTAGTTTGAATTGTTATTGAAACGCTGTCGGTTACAACCGGTTCGCCTTCCTCGACTTCAATTACCAGTTTCAGGGTTTGTTTTTTCTCTTTTGTATTCAGCGGCTGAAGTGTTGCCCGGGCATTTAAAAAACCTTCGCTTTGATAAATCCGTATGAGGCGTTCCAGGTCGAGGTTTACCAATTCTTCGCTGTATAAAAAAGGTTCTTTATCGGTGAATACTTTTTCGAGATAAGAAACTTCTTTTAACGCCATTTTTTCCAGGAGAAAATCTTTGTCGAGTGTTTTGTTCCCCTGAAAGGTGATGCGGCGGATTTCATAATTTTCCTGGGCTTGCAGCCTTAAATTATTTCCGCAGGCAAGTAATATGGTAACTATGATAATTGAAAATTGAATCCGCATAAATTTATATTCATTCTCCTGACTAAAGGTTTCAAATTATTTCTGCAATAATAACATTGCAGGTGTTGATTGGTTGCCAAATTTGTACCAATGTCAGATTATTCAAATGAGCCGTAATTTAAGTTTTTTTCGTGGATAAAATTCCACACTTTTCCACAACTTTAAGGAAAAATACAACAAGTCTTTTCAGATTGTAAGTACCCTGGGGGCTTTTAATGGTGTTTTTGTATATGGCATAGTTTTTTCAGAGCACTATTCAGTTTGAGCTTGTATTAAACAGTTGACAAAAAAATGCATAAAAATAACCTGGTTACGAAAATTACTGACGGATTGAAAATAGGTGAAAAAGCGCTTTTGCATTTTGGCACCAACCGGCCGGTTGAGCACGCGGGGACAACCGCATACTTTGCCATTTTTTCAATGGCGCCAATACTGATTATAATTGTTTCAGTTTTTGGTTATTTTACAGGCGATGAAATTATTCGCCAGAAACTTTTCGAAGAACTCGGTCGGTTGGTTGGTGAAGAAAGTACACGGGTTTTAAAAAACGCCATCGAGAATTACGACATAACCGAGAACAGTACACTCGGGACTATTTTTGGTGCATCTTTCTTTTTGATTTCTGCCACCACACTTTTCAGTGCCATGCAAAATTCCATAAATTATATCTGGCGTATAAAAGTTAAATCGAAATTGAAATGGGGGGTGATTAATTTGCTGAAAACCCGTTTGTTGTCGTTTGGCGTGATACTTTGCCTGGGATTTGTAATTCTTGTTTCGCTGGTAGCCGATGCAACCATTGCTTTTCTGGAAGAATTCCTGGCAGAACAGTTTTCACCTGATTTTATTATTCTGGCCGAAGCGCTGAATGTAACACTTTCACTGGCTATTGTTACCGGTATTTTTGCACTTATTTACCGGTATTTGCCTGATTTGCAGGTGAGGTGGAGCGCAAGTTGGTTCGGGGCAATATTTACTTCAGTTTTGTTTGCTTTAGGAAAAATTGGCATTGGGGCTTTCATCAGAAAAAGTAACCTTGGTGCTGTGTATGGTACTGCCAGTTCGTTTGTGATAATTCTTGTCTGGATATTCTTTGTATCCGTTATCTTCTATTTCGGAGTGGAACTGACTTACCAGTTTTCAAAATATTACAACCATAAAAATTCACCCGCCAAATTTGCTGATCCTTTTATAATTACGGGAGATATTGAAAAAGAAAAAAGAGACTGATTGGTTATATGCAGGATTGTCAGGAAGACTGTAAATTCGTACACAAAAAAAGCGGATAGATTAAAATCAAACCCCGTTTTTTAACTAATACACAACTGTCATCTGCCACGAATAATTGAAATCAATATGGAAATTACAGCGAATATTAAGAGTATATGAATTAAGTCTCCCAGTGAATAAACGAAGAATCCAAAAATCCATCCTATAACAAGAATAACTGCTATTATGTACAATAAACTTTTCATACAATTATAGTTTTTCGATATCTTTTTTTGTCATTAAAACAAAACAATGAAGTTCTGTTCGGAATTTTTTAAAATATTCCATAAAAAACCTTACTCATACATTGTATGCCGGGGTTTTGTTTATAGTGCCGACAGAGAACGACATATTATTGTACCTACTTCTTCCTCACAGCCATCAGAATTATCCCGACTATTAACACTACTGCACTAACAATTACCGGAGTCCAGTTGGCAGTGCTGACAGCAACTTCAGCACCCAGAAAGCTAAAACTTTCAGATTCATTCATAGCTTGAATGCCAAATATTACAACACCTATAATTCCCAAAATCAATAACACTATGCCTGCAACTTTCATGATAAATATTTATTTGGTTAAAAATTGAGTATTAAATTAACAAAATTATACCAAACGGGAGCAATGTTAAGTAAAGTAAGTTTCATATTCTTCTTATTAATCTTCTTGTGAAATTTGTTTAATTTTCTCAACATCCTGAAAATGAACTATAAACTTCGCAATCCGAAGTAATTTTTTTCATAAATCTGAGCATTGAACTTTTTTTGAAAAGCAGATAACAAAAATGTAGAACAATTCCCCATAATGAGAAATTATATCTACATAATGGCAACATTTCATCTTTTTTTTAAAACAAAAAGGACTATCTTTAAAAATTGTTTATCAAACCTTAATAGTAAAATCATGGCAGTCAAAAAAAATCAACTTATTTATGTGGTGGAAGATAATAAGGTGTACAACAAGCTGATTACAGAATATCTGAAAAAAAAGCAACACACCAATGTAAAGCCTTTCTTTTCGGGCGAAGAGTGCGTGAAATCTATTGAAAACGGAGAAACCCCCGAGATAATTATTCAGGATTATTATTTGGAAAATATGAACGGCCTCGATGTTTTACGCAAAGTGAAAAAAATAAATCCGGCGCCGGAGTTTATTTTTCTGACCAACAACGAAAGCATGGAAGTGGCTGTAAATACCATAAAGTATGGTGCTTATGATTACATTATTAAGGATAAAATTACGCTGGACAAAGTGATGGACCGCATTGGAAAAATCACACAATTGAAATCACTTGAGCGACGGAACCGGTTGATTCAGAAATACATGCTTCTTTTCTCAGGTGTTATTTTCCTGATTATAGTCTTCTCAATTCTCTATTTCGTAGTAGATATCTTTGGCGTTCAGTAAATATTTCGAATAAAAGCCAATTAATTAAAAACAAATGAAACCCGGGGAAAATTATTCCTCTTCTTCTTTTTTGTTTATTTTCCCATGCTGACTGAGGAGTACTGCAATTGGCCGGGTATCAGGAAATTCAGACATGATTATAATAATGATTACCGTAATGGGAACACTGAGTAACATTCCTGTAACACCCCACATAACTCCCCAGAGCGCAAGTGTTAGAAAAACTACCAGTGGACTGATATTCAGCGAAGTGCCCATTATGCGTGGTTCGACCAGGTTGCCCATAATAAGCTGAATGGCGCCCACAATTGCCAGCACCAAAATTGCAGGTGTTATTTCGCCAAACTGGAGCATGGCAAAAACTGTTGGGAAAAGAGTGGCTATCAGCGACCCGATGGAAGGGATAAAGTTCAGTACAAAAATCAGGAACGACCAAAATAACGGGGCATCCACACCAATAATCAGCAATACAAAATAACTCAGCATTCCTGTTATCAGGCTAACCAGTGTTTTTACAGCTAAGTAGTTACTTACCGATTTGTCAATTTTTTTTATCAATCCGTTAACTCTGTTGTAATTTTTTTGATCGGGGTACATCGCTTTTACTTTTTTGGGCAGAATTGGTTCTTCAAGTAATAAAAAAATTAAGTAAAGAAGAACCATGAAGGCATCACCAAACAGCCCGGTAAGTGTGGAGAAAATTTTTGAGAGAATGCCTCCGAAATTCAATTCATCAGCAAAATCGCTCACCATCGTTGATAAATCCACATTGAATTGCTGATTTATGGAGTTGGTTATTTTATTTACATTGGCCTCGTAAACCGGTAAAGTCCTGGAGAGTTGCTGAATGTTTTGACTTATCATTTCCACTGTAAATACCAGAAAAGTAAGCAAAAGCACGGAAGATATAATAGTTAGCGACCATTTGGGTAGCTTGTCTATGTATTTAATTTTTGAAAGAATGCTTCTGATAACCCGTATTAGAAATAAAAACAGGATGGCAAGAATGAAAGGAATAATTATTCCCTGTGCATAAATCAGCACCATTACCAGGGTAACAATTATCAGAAAAATATAAATTCTTTTTGTTGCTTCCATGCGTTATGTCGTTAGTTCAACTTAGCGCTTTCGGGCAGACCCCGGTCTTCATCCATTGAAATTCCGAGGTCTTTCAGTTCGTCCAACACCGGTTCGTAAATACTTTTGACAACCGGAATTTGAACACCAGTATTGTTAATTTCGCCGTTTAAAATCAGCTTTACGGCAACGGCAGCCGGCAGTGCAACAGTGTGCGATATTGATGTGTTATCGTTTGTTGCAAAATCAAGCATTCGCGACTGAATAACCTCTTTTTCACCTTTCGAATTTTCAATTAAAAAGGAATGCAGCATCACAACCATATCGCGGGCACCTTCGGGCAGCATCATCTTTTGTAACATTAACATGGCAGTGAGGTCGAAAGTTGAACCCTCTTTCATTTTAATCAGATCGTTGTCAAAATAGCCAAGCCATTCCAAAGCAATAATTGCCGGATGATCCAATTCGAGGTTTAACGTTCCTGTCAGTTTTTCTTTCACGTTTTTGGGATAAACCCCAATTTTTTCTGAAACAAGTTCTTTGTAGTTTTTCCCTTCAAAGTTTTGTTTTTCGTGAGAAAGCAAACCAAGAGACTTGATCACATCCATAGCTTCGCACCAGTGAGGATGCCTGAATGTTCCCCTGTAAACAGTCCGGGCTTCTTCTATCCCGTAAAGTTCAGCGTAGTTTAGCGAATTACGGTTGGGATAAACCTCCATATTGCCCACTTCGGGAAAATTGATTTTTAACGGATTTTTAAACAAGTCTTCTGTGGGGATTTCAACTACCTCACTGTCTTTTAAAAAAGCTGCCCCATTATTGCTTGCTTTTAAAACACCCTGTGGCGACCAGGAAAATTTATAACCAAAAGGATTATTGGCTTCTTCAGGAGCTGGTAAAGCCCCGCAAAGAGAGTAAAACTCATTTATCTTTCCTCCACTTTCGTGCACTTTATCGATAATACGTTTGGCTGTCATGTGATCGAACCCGGGATCTACACCAATTTCATTCAAAAATAATAAACCAGCTTGCTGAGCTTCGGCATGTAAATTTTGCATTCCCGTTGAAACGTAGGAGGTGGTAACCAAATTTTTCTTGTGTTTCAGGCAATACCGGGCAACTTCAACATGATGTTCGGCGGGAAGCAGACTTACGGTTATATCATGCTCGGCTATCAGTTTATCCAGCAGTTCTGTGTTGTCAATTGTCCATGAAACTGTTGTGCCGCCAGGCCGTGAATTGATAATCTTATCAGCCTTTGACTGGGTGCGACTGGCTATTGTAACGTTAAAAGTGTTATCGAGCAAATAATGTGCTATGGGACCTGCAACCATGCCTGCCCCTAAAATCAAAACTTTTTTCATTTCATCTACCTCTTTCTGTCCGGATATGTGGGTTAAACTCCTCTATCCGTTTCCATTTTTTTTATTAAAGATTGTAAAGGTCGTGAATTTTTTTGAACAGAAACTGATTTATGACCTGTTAAAGACAAGCTTTTTTGAAAAGAAATAAGATGAGAGTGGTTTATCGGCCTGTATAGTTCTGTTTTGTCAATTGCAATACTGAAAACACCGCGCAATGGTCGGATGCAATTGTATCGCAAATTACTCTGGTTTCAGTTACTTTCCACCGGGCAGAAGGATGATATAGGATGTAGTCTATTGTTTTTGATGGGCTTTTTGCAGAGTAAGTAGGTTCCGGGGTTTCGCCCGCTGCATCGTTCCAGTGATTTTTCAGAATTGAAATGGCTTCACTTTTCGGGGTGTCGTTTAAATCGCCAGCTAAAATTGTGGGGTATTTATTTTTCAGAAAAACCGCGTTAATTTTTTGAACCTGTAAAATCCGGTCGTTGCTGTTTTGCTGGTGTTCCAGGTGAGTCCCGATAAACGAAATTGTGTCGCCCGATTTCAGTTCAACCGTTACTTCGAGTGCTGCCCGTGGTTCGTTTCCGGGCGAGTGGGGCAGGGGAATGTTCCGGCTGGCAATAATCGGCATTTTTGTGAGTACACCTTCTCCGTAGCCACCGCCATCATAATCCATGGCTTTCCCAAAAAGTGGGGCCATTTGAGTCCGTTGTCCAAGTTCGGTTGCCAGGTCGTATTTTTTTGCCCTGTTGGTTTTAAAATCCACTTCCTGTAAAGCCACCAGGTCAGGATTTACATCCCTGATTACCGAAGCGATTTTATCCAAATCGAAATCGTCATTAACGGTTGCGCCATGCAAAATATTATAGGTTAACACCCGGACTGTGGCATTTTCTTTTGATTGCGATTTTGCTGAAAACTGAAGGACTGTAAAGAGTAAAAATACAATGCAGATTATTTTCGTTTTCATCTTATGATTTTCTTATTGTTTAACAGAATCTCAATAGTAATCAAATCATTCCCAATTTATGCCTGATCAGGTTATTTACAAAAAGCATCAGTTTTGTTGAATTGGAAATCCGGTAGCGTTGCGTCAAAATATCGTCTGGTGTGGTTTTTTTTATTTTTTCAAGCAGCTTAATATAGTAAGTGTAGGCCAGAAAAACGCCCAGCCTGACATCACTGTGCAGTTCTTTTATTCCGGCAAGGGCTTCTTCAAAATTGGCAGCAATATCGTTTTCAATCTCTTTTTTCTGGGCTTCAGAGAAATTTTCAAACTCAATTCCCGGGAAATAAATTCGCTCTTTTTCAATGTAATCGGCACGGATATCGCGTAAAAAATTCACTTTTTGAAAAGCTTCGCCCAGCTTTCGGGCCGGGAGTACCAGTTTATCAAATTCCTCATTACGGTTTTTGTAAAACACCCGCAGGCACATCAGGCCCACTACCTCAGCCGAACCGTAAATGTACCGGCTGATCTCCTCCTGGTTGTACTTTTGATGCGTCAGATCCATTTCCATGCTGTTCAAAAAGGCATCGATATATTCATGGTCGATGTTATATTCATTCACCACATGCTGAAAACTGTGCAGGATAGGATTGGTACTGAATTGGTCGTTAATGGCCCTAAAGGTTTCCTCGCGCAGATTTGTTAACAGTTCTTTCTGGTTATGATTATGAAAAGTGTCAACTATTTCATCGGCAAAACGCACAAAGCCGTATATGCCGTAAATGCCCGGCCTGTATTTCTTTTTAAACATTTTTATGCCAAGCGAAAACGATGTGCTGTAATTGTTGGCAGTTATTCTGCTGCAATCAAAAGCATTTTTATTGTACAGTTGCATTGTGTTTTTCAATTCGTTCAACAGCCAGTTTCGAGCTAATAATCACCATTGGCAACCCCGTACCCGGCAAAGTTGAAGCTCCGGCGTAAAATACATTTTTAAATTCTTCGTCATAATTTTTTGGCCTGAACCCTCCAATCTGGTTCATGTCGTGAGCCAGCCCGAGTGCACTTCCCTTGTGCAGGTTAAACTGGTCGCGCCATTCCTCGGGTGTATAAATGGTTTTGGTAACAATTTTTTGTTGAATATCAACACCCACCCGCTTGCTGAAATCGTTGATAATACTGTTCACAATTTCTTCGCGGTCGTTCCAGTCGGGTTTGTAGCGCAAATCGGGAACCGGGCACACAAAAAACAGGCTTTCACAACCTTCCGGGGCGCAGTCGTTGTTGGAATGCGATAAAACATTCACATAATAATAGGGTTTTTCAAACGAATCGGGATTAGTGAAAATTTTGTTTGCATACTCCTTAAAATTGCTTCCCAAATAATAATTGTGGTGTTTTATGTTCTGCAGTTTTTCACTTATGCCCAGGTAAAAAGTAAGGGTTCCCATCGTCCATTTCATTTTATCGAGCTTTTCTTCAGAGAACGAAGGGCGGTTGAAAATATTTCCCCTGAACCAGGCTGCATCGGCATTAATAAGGAACATGTCGGCTTCCCATTTTTTTCCGTTGGAGTCGGTAAGGTATTCCAACTGGTCTTTCGATGCTTTAAACCCCGTAATTTCGGTATTGTAATGAATTTTTATGTTTTGTTTTTCCAGCTCGTCGCACAATCCTTCCACAATTTTGTACATGCCACCCTCAACGTTGAAATAGCCGTTGTGGATGAATTCGGTGTACGAAAGCAGGGAATAAATCGCCGGGGTGTCGAACGGTGTGCGGCCAACAAAAAAGGCTACCAATGATAAAATTTGCTTCACTTCCTCGGAAGTAAAGTAGTTAGAAACCTGCTGCCAGAAACTGCGAAAAAGCACAGGCAAAAGTGTGGGCGGAGCCTGCATGAGCGTCATAAAATAATGAAGCAACGAATTGTAGTTCCTGCGAACCACCAGGTCAACGGTACCATCAAAAAGTTTCTGGCCTGCCGAAAGGTATTTTTTTATTTTTTCCTCGAAGTCGGGTTCAACATCTTTGAATTCTTCGGCCAGTTTTGCCAAATCTTTATACATGGTGTAGGTTTTACCCGTAGAAAGAAAGTTGACAGTGTATAGCGGATCGAGTTCAACAAATTTGAACGGCATTTCAATTTCGGCATCTTTAATGAACTCGTCAAATTCGTAAGACATGCTGAAAAAACTCGGACCTACATCAAAGGTAAAACCATCTTTTTTCAACTGGTTTAAACGGCCGCCGGCTTTATTGTTTTTTTCAACCAGTTCCACCTGGTATCCGCGTCGTGAAAGGCGAAGAGCTGCTGCCAGTCCGGCAAGCCCGCTGCCCACAATCAGTACTTTTTTTGCCATGTATATTAATGTTTTATTGTAAAGAAGGTAATAATTCGTCTTTTACCCAAATAAACTGAGGTTCAATATTAAGGGCTTTTTTATAAATTAACAATGCCTTTTCCCCATTTCCTGTCTGGCTTTCAATTTGACCGACAGTAGCCAGTAAATTCAAATACATCCATTTCTGGGATTGTTTTTCTTCCTCCTGTTTTTCAAAAATTTCAATTGCTTTTAAATAGTAATGCATTGCTTTTTCTGTTGAGCCGCCAAACATTTCGGGCATGTGGTTCCAAATATTCCCCATTTCAATGTTGGCCTGCATGTTTGTACTGTCTTTTTCAATGGCCAGCTCGGCATGATCCATGCTTTTTGGGCCGAAAAACGGTGCCCTCCAAAGGCTTAGTCCTATTTTAAAACCGTAGGCCGCTGCATTGTAGGCGTGGTAATCGGCTGTTTCCCCTTTTCCTTTTTTCAAAAGTTCGAGGTTTTTTTCCATCAGTTCCAGGTAGTACCTGGCATCCTTTTTTTTGTCGTTTCCCAGGCACCAGCCAATATAACCGTACTGGTAATTTATCAAATCCAGCAGGTTGACAGTTTCCGTACCTTTTTGGCTTTCCATTTTATTAACGGCAGCTTCCCAGCTTTCCATTTTTCCGGAAATGAATGACTCATAAACCTTTGCGCTGTAGTTGTTTTGAGCAAAAGAAAACAAGCTGAGGCTCACGAACAGGAGTGTTAATCTATATCTCTTCCTTTCCATTGGTTTT
>JBNJGR010000051.1:0-12381 GCA_051747885.1 Bacteroidota bacterium
ATGGCAGCTATTTGTTTGATGTGGAAAGCAAAGATGGCGAAACTGTTCAGGTAACTGAAGTGGTTGAGAACGGCACTCTCGAAATTCCTGTAATTACAGGAACTACCTACCACAGCGAAGATGCAACAATGACTGTTGAGTGGGAAGAATCAGAAAATGCCGATGGTTTCGTGGTCAGGTTATTAGATGATGAGGGCAGGGTTAAATTTTTAAGCTATGCGCTCAACCCTACAGTCGATGAGTTTAATATTAATTCAGGTTCCGGCAACTGGGCAAATCAGGCCTACTCCGGCGATGAATTAACACTGCAACTTCAGGCTTTTACCTACGAATCGGGCGTGCCGCAGGAAGAGCTTGTTTACAGCATTAAAGAAATTTCGGTTGCTGAAACCCAGGTTACCTGGGGGCAATAAAATAATTCTTTAAAAATTACAATATTGTAATGCCATGACTGTCAGGTTGTGGCATTTATTTTTTTACGCACTACTAAAAATATAGTAAAATTCTTATAAAAATAGTTTTTATTCTAAATGATTAGTACTACATTTGTAGTAGAAAAAATATTATCAATGAAAACACTTACAAAAGCTGAAGAGCAAATCATGCAAATCCTCTGGAACTTAAAAGAGGGAGTTGTAAAAGATGTGGTGGAGCGGTTTGAGGAGCCACGACCAGCCTACACAACGGTTGCCACAGTATTGAAAGTACTCGAAAACAAGGAATTTGTTTCGTGCCGGAAAATCGGTAACACTAATCTTTTCTCCCCGGCAATCAGTAAAAAGGAGTATGCGCGTAACCGGTTCAGTTTATTTCTGCAGGATTATTTTGGTGGTTCTTTTCCGAAACTGGCCACTTTTTTTGCCAAAGAAAATAACCTGAGTGTGGAGGAATTGGAAGAGATGCTGCGTATAACGGAACAAGAGCTCAAAAAAGACACCGAAAAAGAGTAAGTCATGGAAACACTGTTTGAATTTCTGATAAAAGCTTCGGCCGGAATCGCACTTTTTTACCTGGTTTACTGGGTATTTCTGCGCCAGGAAACATTTCACGCAGCCAATCGCTGGTATTTGTTGTCAGCTTTGTTGCTGTCTGTTTTGTTGCCGTTGTTTCCGGTACATTATGCGGTGATGATAGAAGCCCCCGAACGAACAACTGTTTTTCAGGCCATGGAGGAAACTTTTAAAAATGCCCGGTCAGTTTCCGGATATTCAGTAGAAAATTCCGCATCGTTAACCTGGCAACAAATAGTTTTAGCCATTTATTTAACCGGTGTTTTCTTATTTTTCATGCGGCTTTTGGGGCAAACAATGCTATTAATACGGTTAATTCTGAAACACAAAATCAAATCCATGAATGGAATCCGTATCGTGGAAAACGAAAAATACGGATTGCCTTTCTCGTTTTTCAACATCGTTTTCATCAATCCGAAATTTCATAAACAGGAAGAACTGCTGGAGATTCTGGCTCACGAAAAAGTGCACATTCGCGAAAATCACTGGTTCGACCTGCTGATTACAGAACTGTTAACAGTCATCTTTTGGTTCAATCCATTTATATGGTTTTTTGAACATTCCATTAAACAAAACCATGAGTACCTGGCCGACAATGGTGTTCTTGCGCAGGGACACAGCACCGGCCGGTACCAGGCATTATTAGTAAACCAGTTGATGGGCTTTCAGGTGTTTGGTGTTACCAACAACCTGAATTTTGCACTCAACAAAAACCGATTAAAAATGATGACAAAAAAGAGAACACCCCGAGTACTCGGGATCAAATTTGTGTGGGCATTGCCTGCGCTTGCACTGCTGCTTTTTGCCTTTGCCGAACCACGGTATAAAGTAGTGTCAACTGAAACTGAAAACCCAACTTCTCCGAAGCAAATAAGTGACAATGAACATGTAATCAGAGGAAAGGTTATCAGACAAAAGAACGAAAAACCACTTCAAAATGCCACAGTAATTATAAAAGGAACGACTGTGGGTACAATTACCGATGAAAAGGGGGAATTTTTACTAACCAATCCAAATCCTGAGACAGAGCCTGAATCCGGAGAATTAATTACCGAACTTGAAATTTCAAATGTGGGATATGAAACGATAGTGGGGCAAGTCGGGTTAACTGCCAAAGGTTCTGTGGAGGAAACGTATTCCATAACAGGATTCACCGGCAAAAGTAACTCAGTTTATCCTTCGGTAGAAAACAGCAGTTATGTTTTTAGAATCCGGGAGGGCGATGTTTCTCAGGAGAAAAAGCAGATTAAAGGGAAAGTTGTGAATGAAAACGGCGAACCGATTCACGGGGTTTCAATTGTTATTAAAGGAACCACAAACGGTACAGTCAGCAATGAAGATGGTGAATTTGAACTTTCAGCTTCAGATGATCAACAGGTTGTTTTTTCTTATGTAGGAAAAGAGACGGTTGAGGTGGAAGTTTCTTCGTTTAACCCTGCCGGGAAACAAGAAATAACGTTAAATGAAGGTGTTTTTCAAATCATTCCCGAAAAACACTTCGGTGATGAAATGCCACCTCCACCACCTCCACCATTGCCATCAAAGGATAACGGTGAGGAAGTGTTCTTTGTGGTGGAAGATATTCCCCAGTATCCCGATGGGTTTTACGCACTCGGACAGTATGTTGAGGAAATGCAGAATGAAGTTGCAAAATCGGATAACATAAAAGGAAAGGCAGTGGTTGGTTTCACCGTTTCAGAAACCGGAAAAGTGACCAATATTAAAATTGTGGAACAGGATAATGAAGAGGTTGGAAAAGCAGCAGCCACAATTGCAACGAACATGAAAGACTGGACACCCGGCAAGCAGCGCGGGAAACCTGTTTCGGTGAAAATGACAATGCCGGTAGAATTCTGAAGATTATACAAAAAAGGTGCATAAAATATTGTTACTATTTTATGCCCCTTTTAATTGGCTGTTTAACATCTGTCAAAGATGAATGGAATTATAAAATCATGTCTAAAAACAACTTCTTTTGCTCTTTCATTGCACTGACCCTATCTTCAGGAGATGTTCTTGCTTCGAGCAAAATCCAGCCCTCATAATTCATATCTAAAAACAAATCCATGAGTTTTTGGTATGGATAATCACTAACATTCAGTTCACGGATGTGCACGGTGTCTCCAAACCACTTTTTTACTGAATTGAAGTTGGCTTCCAGGCCCGGAGGCAGCAAATCCTGATCATTGCAATTCCAGCAAATTTTCACACTGTCTTCTGTAACTTGTTCGAAGATTGCCTTCATATTTGGTAATTGCTGCGTTAATTTACCGTGTACTTCCACACGAATGAGCTGACCCATATCGCTGGCGGCTTTTCCGCATTCGTTTAACGAGGCAGCAATCTGGGCAATGGTTTTTTCTTTGGGAACCTCGGGAGGCAATCCGTTTGGTTTTACCTTGATTCCTGTTGCTCCAATATCCTTGCAAAGTTCCAGGTATTCAATTGTTCCTTTAATGTTTTCTTTCACCTTGCTTTGATCAACATGGTGGTAGTCGAAATTCGATCCGTATCCCACGCAAGTAACCGGGCTGTCGGCAAACCGTTTTTTTACCTCTAAACGTTCATTTTTATTTAGTGAGGTCTCAACGCCGTGTGCATGTTGGGTGCGCAATTCAACGCCGAGTAAACCGGTTTTTTCGCAGTTGGCAATAAGAGTTGGTAAATCCCAGTCTTTTCCCCACTGATAGGTTACCAGGCCCAGCTGCATTTTTGAATTCTTTTGCATCGAAAATGCTGACAAAGGATTTAGCAAAGTTAATCCGGTACCTGCGGCCAGACTTTTTTGTATAAAACTTCTTCTTGATTGATACATTTTACTGGTTTTTTTAGTTTAGAAAGTGGCAAATTCGTCTGCCAGTTCATTGATTTTTTCATCAGTCAGTTCTCCGGATGCCACAACAAGTCTGTATTTAAAAGTTGTTGCTTCACCCTCGTTTAAACTGAAATTCAGCTCTTTTTCGCCGTCGGTAAAAACTTTCTGGCCGAGTGGATTTGCAGCAAACAAGCCGTAGCCGCGGGCATGCCAGTAGGTTGGATACCCCACATTTGAAGGATGGTCGATGATAACAAGCGCGACTTTCTCGCCGTTTATCTCGCTGAAAAGTTTCATCCACCTGCCGCTGGTGCCCCAAACATCACCTCCTTCAACGCCTTTGGAGCTTCTGTAATTCCCTTTTACTTTTGAATTGTCCATCTGTTTTACTTCGGTCACATTTCCGTGCGAATCCAGAAGTTTTGTGGGACTATCTGACGGAAGTTCGAGTTCGCGGGCAACCCTGATGGCGAACATGCCTTCTTTGTTGTCATTAAAGTTTACCTTATCTGCAACTGCTTTTAACGTAGTTTCCCTGTCAATAATACGAATATTCTCTTCTTTTTGCCTGAAAACAAATTTGGTTTCTTCTTCCAGCAATTTTTCGTTGTCAGAAGATTTCCATTCAGCTTTTGTTACTAGTTCAGCTTTGTTTTTCCCACTCTTTGCCTTCTCTATTGACTGATGATATATCCGGCCATAGTCATCTTTTCTTTCCGGAGAAATTGCTTCTGAATTGTTCCAGAAATCAAGGCCGTTAACATCTCCGTAGTTTAACCAAACGCCCACATGATGAGGATGATCGGTTCGGTCGCCCTCTTTATAGGCCATCGGATAACTTCTGGTAAGTACGTTTCCTTCAGGTGAGATCACCGGCCAGAGTACTGGTTTCATTGTATTTTCGGGGTAGATGTAGGAAGTAAAAAGTTGTCCGTCAATAAAAACATCGGCTTTATTTTCTGATTCCTTTAAGTCGATTTCAATTTGCTGTTTATCGCCGCACTGTGCAAAAAGAGTTATTGTAAGAAAAGCTGCAACAGCTATTAATCCATTTCTGAAATTCATTTTTTATTTATTATTTGTTGTGAAATACAATAATTTGAAAAGAAGCACTTGATAGCCTCAAAAGGTTTATACAAATGCTTCTTATAGGAAAAAAAAACACGCAAAGGTTTTACACTTTCTCGGGTACAACGAATCCCTTACGGTAGTTCCTGGTAAGCATTTGATCAGCTTCCGGATCATTGACAAATTTTTCCGCATTCGGATCGAATTTCAGGACTTTACCCAACCGGTAAGCAATATTTCCGAGATGTGCCAGTCCGGAAGACAGGTGCGCTGTTTCAACCGGGCCGTTCAAAATACCTGTATTGTGCTTGCGCACTGCTTCAATAAAGTTGGCAATATGTCCGTCAGTTCCTCCGGCTCCTCTGTCCATTCCTGTGGCTTCTTGTTCTCCGTCGTCGCCTGAAATTCCCGGTTCCCGGTTTTGGCCAAGATATGTTTTAAATTTACTATACCCATCAACCACAAGGATGCCTTTTTCGCCGTAAAAAATATTACCGACTGTAACCCCCTGCTCAGTGTTTGTTGCCCACGGCCTCACTTCAAACTGGATAATTTTATTTTCTTCAGGATAGTTATATACAGAAGTAAGAACTTCGGGGACTTCTTTTGCATCGTCCCAAAGAAATTTACCGCCCATCGAGGTAATTTCTGTCGGCAATCCAACATCCAGTCCCCACATGCATAAATCTGTTTCATGAATGCCCTGGTTTCCCACATCACCGTTTCCGTAATCCCAGTGCCAGTGCCAGTTGTAGTGAACTAAATTCTCGGTAAACGGTCGTTTTGGAGCAGGTCCGGTCCACAAATCATAGTCGAGTCCTTCAGGAACAGGCGAGAATCCCTTATCTCCAATACTGGGCCTCCAGCGAAATACCAGTCCGCGTGCCATGTAAACCCTGCCGATATAACCATCACGAAGCAATTTAATAGCATCATTTATTGCCGGTGAGCTTCTTAGCTGAACTCCGTGCTGTACAATTCTGTCATATTTTTGGGCAGCCTCAACCATTTTTCGTCCTTCCCAAATATTATGTGACCCGGGTTTTTCAACATAGGAATCTTTTCCTGCCTGGCAAGCCCAGATAACCGACAATGCATGCCAGTGGTTAGGCGATGCAATACTTATAACGTCAATATCTTTATCGTCAATTACCCTTCGAAGATCCTGCTCGAGGTTTACGTCCTGGTTATAGGTTTCTTTGAAGTCGGTTTCCCGTTCTTTTAAAATATTCATGTCCGGATCGCAAAGTGTTACAACCTGAACATTCTCTTGTTTCATAAGTCCTGAAACATGACTCTTGCCGCGGCCATTGAGGCCTAATACCGCGGCATTTATCCGGTCGTTTGCACCAAACACTTTTGCAGAGACGATAGTTGGTGCCACAATTGCTCCTGTGCCTGCAGCAGCAGTTTTTTTAATAAATGCTCTTCTTGTTTCTTTCATTTTTTATTGGTTTTATATTGTTAAGTTCAATAAGCTTACATAGCTAATCATACCAGATGCTTTCTGTTAATTACAAACAAATTAGGTATTCGTTATTCATAGGCATATAAATTTTTATTAGGTGATATTTTTGATTTGATCCTTTATTAATTTCTAAAACTTATAATGAATGTTTTAAATGATATTATTTAATCATTCCGATTGACGTGTACGCTTCCGAAAAATTACAATATTAATAATTGTAATAAAAATAAAATTTTATGTTGTTGACCATTTTTGTGTTTTAATTGTCGTTTTACAGGGATTTGAAGAAAAAAGAAAAGGCTGTCCTGCGACAGCCTTTTATGTCCCTTTCGGGACTTAACCTAAACCAACTAAACCTAATAAACCATAAACTTGCAAAGTTGCAAGCCAGATGATTTTCCTTAAATATTTTTGTTCTGTTTTTTTGAACTTTGGGATACTTCCCTTTTGCCTTCTTAAGTGCAAAGATATCAAATTTTTTAACCTGATTAATTATTTCCGGGGGGAGAAGGATTATTTTTTCTCTTTGCCAAACTCTTCCAAAACTTTATTTACCGAGCCATGCAAAAGCAGCAACCTGCGGGCTTTCTGCTCCGTGTAACCCAGTTCATCAATAATCATCCGGGTGCCTCGTTCCACCAGTTTTTGGTTTGTTAACTGCATATTAACCATCCGGTTTCCTTTCACACGGCCCATTTGAATCATAAGGGTAGTGGTAATCATGTTCAGAATTAACTTTTGTGCCGTGCCCGATTTCATTCGCGTGCTGCCGGTAACAAATTCGGGACCCACAACCGCTTCAATGGGGATATCAACACTTTGTGAAAGCGCCGACCCCGGATTATTGGTAATGCATCCTGTAAGAATTCCATGCTTGCGGGCATTTTTAACGGCACCTATCACAAATGGAGTACTTCCCGAAGCTGCAATTCCAATCACCGTGTCCAGCTCACCAATATTGTATTTTTTCAATTCTTCCCACGACAGGTTCTCATTGTCTTCAGCAGCCTCAATGGCTTTTCGGATAGCCTGGTCACCGCCGGCAATAAGCCCAATTACAATGTCGTACCCCACGCCGAAAGTTGGCGGTATTTCCGAGGCATCCAAAATTCCAAGTCGCCCGCTGGTGCCGGCACCCACATAAAACAAGCGGCCACCTTTCTTCATTTTAGGAACTATTTGGGTGACCAGCTTTTCAATTTGCGGAATGGTTTTTTCCACTGCCGGCAGCACTTTTTTGTCTTCGTTATGAATGCCTTCCAGCAACTCCCGAACACTCATTTTATCGAGGTTGTCGTAAGGCGAACTCGATTCAGTTATGCTATTCATCTTTAGAATTTTGTAAATGGTAGTGCAGCAAATTTAGCAAGGGTTCTTTAATAATCGTTCCCGGTGTAATATTTTTTTCAACAAGCACCTTCAGCAGTTGCTCCTGAAAATGAAAAGCAACCGACCCCACAAAACAGACGGAAAGTTTTTTGTACCCATCATATTGTGCAATGTTCCGGTCGGCAAATTCCCCGAATGCATTTCTTACAAGCTGGTCGCAGTATTCATTTTCGATATTTTCTTTCAGAAACGGTACAAACCCGGCGAGAAAACGATTGGGCTTTTCTTCTTTGTACACACTGTTCAGAAAATCGGCATATTGAAGCGGAAATTTATCTTTGAATTTTGCTGAAAGATCTTCGGGCATAATTCCTTTTAAATAGTCGCCCACCAGCTTGCGGCCAAGGTATGCTCCGCTGCCTTCATCGCCAAGTATAAATCCCAGCGGCGGAACATGAGCTGTAATTTCATTTCCGTTGTAGAGACATGAATTGGAGCCGGTGCCCAAAATACAGGCAATCCCGCTTTTTTTACCGAGGGTGGCGCGTGCGGCAGCCAGCAAATCGCTTTCCACTTCGAGTGCGGCACCGGGGAAGAGTTGGGAGAGTGCATTTTTTATCACGCCGGCCTTTTCATCGTTTACCACTCCGGCGCCGTAAAAAGAGACACCAGAAATTTCTCCTTTTAATTTTGGTACGAGCTCTTTTTTGAGTTCGGCAACAATGTCTTCGGTTGTTCTGAAAAAAGGGTTAATTCCATTTGTAGAATAGAATTTTTTAGTGTTTTCTGAATCGGCAACGCACCAGCTTGTTTTGGTGGAGCCGCTGTCTGCAATGAGTATCATAACTACATATTTAACTCAAAAGTAGAACTTAAACAGCTATACTCAAAATGGTTTTCTGGATTTTTTACTGGGCTGCAACACACTATCTTTTTAAAATAAATATCTTTGTTTGAATCAAAAGAAAATATCGAAATGAAGTATGTTCTGTCACTGCTTTTTGTGTCTGTTTTTTGTTTTTCCGTTTCTTCTCAGTCAGTTTATCCCAAACATGAGTTTCGGGGGGTGTGGGTAGCCACCGTGGTGAATATCGACTGGCCATCGAAACCCGGACTTCCAACCGAAGAACAGAAAAGAGATGCAATTGAAATTTTGAATATGCACAAGCAGTTGGGAATGAACGCCGTTATTCTGCAGGTCCGCCCGGCTGCCGATGCTTTTTATCCGTCGGAGCTGGAACCCTGGACACGCTACTTAACCGGCGTGCCCGGAAAAGCACCGGACCCGTTTTACGACCCGCTGCAATTCTGGATAGAAGAGAGCCATAAACGCGGTATGGAACTGCACGCCTGGCTGAATCCGTTCAGAGTGGCCCAGAATGCTGAACAACCCCTGGCGGGAAATCACATTGCATTTGAACACCCCGAGTGGATACTGAAGTATGGCAATTTGTTGTATTTCGATCCGGGATTACCCGAGACACGGGAATTTGTAGCCGAAGTGGTGAAAGATATTGTGGCCCGTTACGATGTGGATGCCATCCATTTCGATGATTATTTCTACCCGTATCCTTTGGAAGAAGATTTTCCCGACACTACTTCATTTGCGCGGTACAACCGCGGGTTTTTTCCGGAAAACAAAGCCGACTGGCGCCGTGAAAATGTGGACATCATCATTAAAAAACTGAATGAAACCATCAAAGCCACCAAACCGTGGGTGAAATTTGGCATCAGTCCGTTTGGTGTGTGGCGAAACAACGCCGACGATCCGAAGGGGTCAGATACCCGTGCCGGCGCTACCAACTACGACGATTTGTATGCCAACATTATTAAATGGCAGGAAATGGGGTGGATCGACTACACCCTGCCCCAGCTATACTGGCAAATCGGGCATCCACTGGTCGATTTTAAATTACTTTGCCGCTGGTGGAAAGATCATGCTTATGGCCGGGCGATGTACATTGGCCACGGGGTTTACAAGAGCGATGTAAATTCAAATGTTCCTGAATGGACGCAACCCGGCGAATTGCCCAGTCAGATCAGGTATTTGCGAACCATCCCCGAAATCGGGGGATCGGCATTTTACAGCAGCAAGCATTTCAAACGCAACCTGCAGGGATTTCAGGATAGCCTGATTCTCGATTTGTACCGGCGCCCGGCAATTGTGCCGCCAATGTCATGGATCGACAATCAGCCACCGGCTCCTGTTGCAAATTTCAAAAAACGCTGGTGGAAAGGTATTAAATGGGAAATTGAACAAGTTCAGAACGAAATGGATAAGCCCTGGCGTTATGTGATTTACATGAACGAAAAAGGAACCCGTTTCGATCCTGACAATCCGGAATTTATTTATACCATAATCCCTGCCGGCGACGACAAATTCAAATTCGGGCGGATCAATGAAGATAAAAAAGAATATGAAGTCCGTATGTCGGTGCTCGACCGGCTGAACAACGAAAGTGAACTGAGTGAACCAGTGATTTTAAGGCTTTAACTGGCTTGAAACAAAATTAATTTTTAACCCCAATACGCTAAATTTGTAGGTCTTTCGGCTTGTAGCTCAGTTGGCAGAGCAGCTGACTCTTAATCAGCGGGTCCAGGGTTCGAGTCCCTGCAGGCCGACACTAAAAAAGGCAACAACCGGTTGACCGGCTGCTGCCTTTTTTGAGATGCAAATCACTTGCAGTTTTATGACACACTGATTTTTACAAATTCAACCTTAGTTTATCCAGTTCTTCAGTAATAAATGCCAGTTCCTGTTCTGTTAAATCAATATCCATAGCTTTGGCATTTTGAACCGCCTGCTGTGGATTACGCGCCCCGGCAAGTGCAATGGTAATCCCCTGCTGTTCAACTGTCCAGCGGAGAACTAACTGCGCCAGCGTGGCATTTTTACTGTTGGCCAGCACTTTTATTTTTTCGAGGAATTCATTCGTTTTTTCAATGTTCTCATCGGTAAAATAAGGAAGGCCAGCCCTGTGATCACCTTCACCAAATTGATAACCCGGTTTCATTTTGCCGGTAAGCAAACCACGCTCGAGCGGACTGTAAGCCAAAATCGACTGATTATTTTCAATGGCTTGCGGGACTACTTCTTTTTCAATACCGCGTTTCACCATGCTGTAGGGCACCTGGTTGGAAACAAGGTCAACATATTTTGACGCTTCTTCCATTTGTACGGCATTATAATTGCAAACACCGGCATACCTTACTTTTCCATCTTTTATCAGTTTATCCACTGCTTCCATGGTTTCCTGGATTGGAGTGGTGGAGTCGGGCCAGTGAACCTGGTAAAGGTCGATGTAATCAGTTCCAAGGCGTCGGAGGCTGTCCTCACACTCTTTTACAACGCTTTCTTTTCCGGCATACTTGTAAATTTCAATATCGTTTCCGTTGTTATTTTTACTGTGAAAGGCAAAATCGCCTTTCTTTACATCCCAGCGCATTCCGTATTTGGTAAGGACCTGGACCTTATCACGCGGAATATCTTTAATGGCTTCACCTACAATTTCTTCGCTGGTGCCTTGTCCGTAAATCGGGGCAGTATCGATGGATGTCACGCCCAAATCGTATGCTGCTTTTATGGCGTTAACCGAATCGTTCTGCTCAGTTCCGCCCCACATCCAGCCACCGGCAGCCCATGCACCGAATGTAATGGTTGATAATTCCAAATCTGATTTTCCAATTTTTCTGTAATCCATGTTCTGAAACTTTAAGTTAATTTTTGGTATGAATTCGTTTTCTTATTAATTTGGACAAATGTGCCGGAAAAATGTTTTTGGCTACCGGCTTTTTTTGGTTCCGAATTGCCATATCAAATTTATACCTTTGTCAGGTATTTCACAAGATTGGAATCCAATTTCGATTAGAATGAAAAACTTAACTTTTCAAAAATGAATAAAAAAATAAATTGCTTTATTGCTTATACAAACAGCACGGAAACACTAAACACAGTCAATCAACTCCTTAATTCCGGGTTAACCGTCCAGGTGTTTGTGTTATCGCCCGAGGAGGTTGAAATAGAGAATGTACAAACACTGATTTGTGAACAACCGCTGTCAACCGCGGCAATGAAGATGATTGCTAAAAAAGGTTCAGCAACCTATTCATTAATTGCCCTGCAGAATACGCGGCTGGGAGTTGGCCCGTTTACCCTGGAGCGAATGGTACAGGTGGCAGAAAATACCGGTTCATCAATGGTCTATTCCGATTATTTTGAAATTAAAAACGGGACACAGTCAGCGCATCCGGTAATTGATTATCAGGCGGGCAGCCTGCGCGACGATTTTAATTTTGGGCCGGTGCAACTGTTTCGCAACGATGTGTTGAAATCGTTTGAAGAAGACAGTTTTCAACAAGCTGGCTATTATGCACTGCGGTTGCATGCCTCACGGCTGGGGGAGCTGACCCGAATCCCAGAATTTCTTTTTACAATGGAAGAAACCGATACACGAAAATCAGGTGTAAAACAATTCGATTACGTGAGCGGAAATGCCCGCGACAAACAAATTGAAATGGAAAAAGCCTGCACGGCCCATCTCGAAAAAATTGGCGGTTTGCTGCGGCCACCTTTTAAAGAAATTGATTTCTCTCAAACAGACTTTCCGGTAGAAGCGTCGGTGGTAATTCCGGTAAGGAACCGCGTGAAAACCATTAAAGATGCCGTGGAATCGGTACTGATTCAAAAAACA
>JBNJGR010000051.1:12481-14872 GCA_051747885.1 Bacteroidota bacterium
CAAACAGACTTTCCGGTAGAAGCGTCGGTGGTAATTCCGGTAAGGAACCGCGTGAAAACCATTAAAGATGCCGTGGAATCGGTACTGATTCAAAAAACAAATTTCAATTTTAATATAATTGTTGTTGACAATCATTCCACAGATGGAACAACGGAAATTCTTCACGATTTTGCCCGTGGCGGAAAACTGATTCATGTTGTTCCCGAGCGAATAGATTTGGGAATTGGCGGGTGCTGGAACGAAGCAGTATTTCATGAAAAATGCGGGAAATTTGCTGTTCAACTCGACAGCGACGATTTGTATGCATCGGAAAACACCCTTCAAAAAATTGTGGATAAGTTCCATGAAGAAAAATGTGCCATGGTAATTGGCAGTTACCAAATGACCAATTTCGATTTGGAAGAGCTGCCTCCCGGAATTATTGACCACAGCGAATGGACTGACGACAATGGCCCCAACAATGCGTTGCGAATTAACGGACTGGGCGCACCACGTGCATTTTACACGCCGGTACTGAGAAGCATCAGAGTCCCGAACGTGAGTTATGGCGAGGATTACGCGGTTGGACTTGCCATTTCGCGGGAATACAAAATAGGGCGGATATACGAACCGGTTTACCTGTGCCGTCGCTGGGAAGATAATACCGATGCATCGCTTGATATTGAAAAGCAGAATACGCACAACCTGTATAAAGATCGCATTCGTACTTTTGAGCTAAAAGCCAGGTTGAAAAAGTAAATACAGATATTAATCCCGCGGCTTTCAATACAAACGAACATGGTAAATCAAAAAATAATAACCACCGAAGAACTTTCTGGTTACGGACCGGTTAAAAGTCTGAACGACCAGGCCAATGCGCTGGTAAAACACCAACAAAATAACTGGGATTTGGTACGGAAAAATTACCGGGCACTTGCCGGGGTGCAAACCAAAAATTTCGATTTTGGCCATTTTAAAATTGTTGTGCAGCACAATCCCGAACGCATCCGGTCATCGGCCGCCAAAACCGATGCTAAAAGTATTGCCGAAAGGCCATGTTTCCTGTGTTATGAAAATTTACCGGCTGTGCAAAAAGGAATTTCTTTCCAGGACCACTATCTGATTTTGGTCAATCCCTTTCCCATTTTTCCGGTGCACCTCACCATTCCTCATCTGAGCCACACTCCCCAGCGAATTCAGAAATTTTTCCCGGACATGTTGAAACTGAGTCGCGACCTGCCCGGATTTACACTTTTTTACAACGGCCCGAAATGCGGCGCCTCGGCACCCGACCATTTTCATTTTCAGGCCGGGAACACCGGATTTCTACCTGTTGAAGAGGAGTTTGAACTGCTCGCAAAACAATTTGCGGATATTATTTTCAAAAATGACCGGACTACAGTGGCTGCGGTTGAAAACTATTTACGCAGGTTCGTTTCACTTCGCTCATCCGATATTGAGGAACTGGCAGCTGTTTTCAGCCACATACTGGAATTTTTGCCGTCCAATGGCGAACCGGAACCGATGCTGAATATTCTCTGTAATTACCATGAAAATGAATGGCGGGTTATAATTTTCCCACGCGAAAAGCAGCGGCCCTCCCATTTTTTCGAAACTGGCGAAAAACAAATTGTGGTTAGCCCGGCATCGGTTGAGCTGGCCGGCGTGCTCATTCTTCCCCGTGACGAGGATTTCAGGAAGATTACTAAAAATACGCTAAAAGAAATTTTTTCTGAAGTAACCCTCTCTGAACACATTTTTAAAAAGTGGTTAAAAACCATAAAGAAATGATAATAAACAACCGGCGGCTGCAGTGGGTAGAAAAACTGACTGGCCCGCTGACTGATTTTATAACTTTACCGCATATCAAATTATTGCTTCTGAACTTTAGCTTTTGGCCGGTAGTTTTTTCTGTTTTTCCGTCTTTTGTTTCGTTTTTTGTTATTTCCTTTTTTCTCAAAACGGTCAATACGTTCAGTGTTTACAGGTTCCCAGCCTGGCTCTTTTTCCTGGCTTGAGACTTGAGGTATAATTTCGGGTTTTTCCCCTTTTTTGTTTTTCTGGATAATGTCTTTTACCTCTTTCAATGTAAGTTTGAAATTGCCGGAAGGAGAATTACTGTTAGTTGTGTACCAAATTTCTTTTTTCAGGTAATCTGTATTAATGGGTTTGGCAACTCCGCTGGCGGTTTCCAGTTCAAGCAGTTCTTTAGGAAATTCTTTTCGTGCTTCAATGTAAACATCCAGCTCGTAAAGCAGGCAGCATTTCAGTTTTCCGCAGGCGCCGGCCATTTTTTGTGCCGATGACGAAAGGCCTTGTGTTTGCGCGGCTTCCGATGTTATGCTTGAGAAATCAGTCCTCCAGCTCGAACAGCAAAGTTCGCGTCCGCACGAGCCAATGCCACCAACCAGT
>JBNJGR010000052.1:0-14759 GCA_051747885.1 Bacteroidota bacterium
CCGCTTAAGTACCATTAAAAATTCCGATATGATTCTGGTGATGGAAGAGGGGCAGATTGTTGAAAGAGGCAACCACAACGAGCTGCTCAAAAACGGAGGAAAATATGCCGGGTTGCTTCACCAGTTTGAAGAAGAGAACAAACCCGCAGGGTAGTAGGTTAAATTTCAAAAAAATAAGAGCTGCAAAATTAAATTTGCAACTCTTTACTTTTTTGTTGTCCCGCCAGGGCTCGAACCTGGACTCTTCTGATCCAGAGTCAGACGTGTTGCCAATTACACCACGGGACAATTTCAGGATGCAAAAATAATATAATTGCATGAATGCGAAATAACCTTCTTCAAAAATCTTCGACCTTTAAAAGTACAATAATTTCGTTTTTTTGCCCCTTAAATAATTGGAATGCATTATTTTTACGGTTCAGAAAATGAATTATTAACTTAAATCAACAATAAAAAATGACTACGATGCAAAAAAGACGGGATTTTTTAAAAATTTCAGCCGCAGGTGTTTTGGGTGCCGTTGCTTTGGGTCCAATGGCCTGTAGTTCGGGCGCCGGTAATAGCAGAAAAAGTTATGGAGTAGGCCTGCAGTTGTACACCATCCGCGATGCCATGGCCGATGACGTTTTGGGTTCATTGCAGAAAGTTGCCGACATGGGCTATAAAAACGTGGAGTTGGCCGATTACGCCAACGGCCAGTTTTACGGCTACGCACCTGCCGAGTTCAAAAAAATTGTGAACGACATGGGCATGGATATCATTAGCAGCCATGCCGGTGTTGAGGCTACCGGAATTACACGTGAAAATGCGCAAAAAATGGCCGACGACCATGCGGAGCTGGGCGTGAAATATTGTGTGCAGCCATGGGTAAACGAAGAAGACCGCAACATTGAAAGCTACAAGAAAATGATTGCCGCCTGGAACGAAGTTGGCCTTGTAATGAAAGATGTGGGCATTCAGTTTGGATACCACAACCACAATTTCGAGTTCAAACCAATGGATGGCATCATTCCTTATTACGATCTTTTCATGAAAGAAATGGATGCCGACCTCATTACGATGGAGCTGGATTTGTACTGGGTTACCAAGGCCGGCCAGGATCCGGTGGAAATGTTTAATAAATATCCGGGAAGATTCCAGTTGCTCCATTTCAAAGATATGGCTGATGACAGCAATATTCCATTCTACGAAGTGATTAAAGATGACCTTACTTCAGTTGGTTCAGGTCTTATCGATTTTAAACGTATTTGGGAAGCCCGCGAAACCGCCGGTATGAAATACATGTTTGTGGAAGACGACAACCAGGGCAACGGCAAACCGTTTGAAGGAATTGAAACAAGTATTGAAAATCTCACTACCGATATTTTGGTTTAGATTAGTTCAAGACTTTTAATACCGATTAGAAATTAAACTGAGACTTTAGTTGCTTGCTCCAAAAGTCTCTTTAATTTTCTATCGGCATTAACCATTGTAATTTCAACGTTTCGCTTAAGGCTCACTTTGAAAAACAATTGGTATAATATGGAAAAAGGAATCCGATTGCGTACGGGTTCCTTTTTTTGTGAAACAAAAAAGGAGAACAACATGAATTGCTCTCCTTTTATTGCTGGTTGACCCGCCAGGGCTCGAACCTGGACTCTTCTGAACCAAAATCAGATGTGTTGCCAATTACACCACGGGTCAGTACCTTACTGCCTTTTTTCTAAAGACGCTGCAAAAGTATAAATTTTTTCTTTTCTCAAGCATTTTACCCTGTTTTTTTGCCGGGAAATTGCCCTTAACATTTTAATAATTATTCCCGGTAGCTGTCATTTAAATCGGCTTTAATCTGTCTTTTTGAAGCCTTGCGGGTTGTGTCTTTCTCCACTATTGCAAGTGCCATCTTGTTGATAGCATTAAAATTGGCTGCAGAAATATCTTTCATTTTTAATAAATATTTTTTGCAGGAATGTAAGTCTGCGCCGGCGGGGAGAAACAGCCTTTAAGAAGTTTCATGTCAATTTTTGTATATTTGTTTTAACTTTTGAAAATGAAGAACAAAGAATACATATTGGATACTATTCAAGCGCGGAAACAGGAATTCATAAACCTGGGGATTCGGGAAATTGGCTTGTTTGGCTCGTATGCCAGAGATGAGCAAACCGAAAAAAGCGATATCGATATTTTAATTGACTTTGATCCTGAAAAGGAAACTTTCGATAATTTTATGGCTGCTTATGAAATCCTGGAAAAGCTATTCAAGGGAACTAAAGTAGAAATTGTGACCAAAAAAGGATTAAGCCCATATATTGGCCCAAAGATTTTAAACGAAGTGCAATATGTCCAAAGAGCCGGTTGATAAATGATCACATGGATGTTAATTATTTCATTGTTTGGGATGTGGTTAAAAATAAGATTCCTGTACTGAATGATCAGATTATTGAAGTACTGGAAAGATATTAAAATCCTTCACTCATGAAAATATGCAATTTGCAACTCAATTCTGTTGAATTGCGTTCCGATTGCAAATCGGGGTGAGCAGGGAAAAACGGATTGAAAAAACTCAATGGGTTTTAGAAATTTAAAACTTATACTTCCTACCGAAGTATAAGTAAATTTCTTTTAATTAATGAAACTACATACTCCCAGATTTATAAAATATTTGATGTTAATATTTTAAATTCATAACTTGAATAAAAACACTATTATGGAAAACCCAATAAAACCTAATTTTGATTGGTCATCACTTTATCAAAAATATGATTCAACCTGTAAAAGATTTGAATCAGAAGCGCCTTCTCTTTATGCAATTAACTCACAACCAGCAAATGACAGGTACTTATATTATGAGATTGTAAATAAGATAAAACATGAAAAACACCAAGGTATAATTGGATTAGGCACCTATGAAGCAATCATGTATTGGAAGTTATATTCTCAACCAGCTGCTGTTGCAAATGTTTGTAAAAAAATACGCCGAGATGAACAAAAACAAGAAATTATTCAAAGTTCACTTAGAAAATTTTCGCGAAATCTTCCTGCAACAGTAAATCAAGATATTAAGGAAGTGGAAGAACTGTTTCAAGTTCTTCAGAGTAATTCATTTGGATTATATGGTCTTTCAGATAGTTGTGCTATTCCTGTCAGGTCAACATTATTACATTTTATATTTCCAAAAGTTATTCCAATTTTTGATAAACAGGTTTTATTAGCTGTTGGGGTATATGAAAAAGGAGCAAATAAGAAATATCCTTTTCTCTATGATTACATAAAACATGTTTGGCAGATTTCTGAAGAATCAAATATTCCAAAAAATTGGAAAGAATCACCAATTAGGTTAATTGACATGGCTTTGTGGGTTAAAAGAAATAAATTAATGTGACGATATGAGATTCATTTCACAGATATTCTGAACATTACACATCTTACATTTATTTTGATTTCTGCAAAAACCGTAGTTTTCACTTTCAGTCTTTGAACAGTATGTGTAAATTCCCTTATTTATCTCTCTGAGGCTAAAAGGCAGGTCTATATTTTTCCATGTCTGATCATATTGTGACCATCTTGGTTTTGTAATTTCAACCGTATTATGAATTATTGTTTCCGCCTTTTTTATATCCATTATCAATATCAAATTCATTGAAAATCAACTGTTTACGCCTGGATCATTACAAATTTATATTTTTATGTATCATTTCCATGGTTGTATGTGATAACGTTCCATTTTCATTAAAATAATTACAGTTATGAATTATAAACACCATGTATGTACAGAATCTTATCTAATCTAAATGGAGTTATCTGAATTTCCTTTGCAAGCCATTGTGAAATAGTAAATAATTCAAAATCAGATAAGGATTTACAATTGTTCAAGTTGCAAAATTCTGACATACTTCTTATCATGTGAATATCCATTTTCACAAAATCGGTAAATCCACTTTCTTTTAAAAAATCACATGACAAGTTTGGGCCAACATTCTTAACGCCGGAACTTATTTCCAATGCTTTTGACCAAAGTTTTTCAGATTTTTTAACAATGTCATCACTGAAATCATTTAAACAAACGAAATCGATTTTTTGGTAAAATTGTTCCAAACCACCATCTGTGAGTTCCATCAGCCTAACAGGAGCAGTTCGCAGAATTCCCATAATATGCTCAAGCCAAAATTCTGACAATACTTGTCTTTCTTTATATTTTCCATAATCGTCTAATTCTGAAACTAACATCTGCAACTGGCTCGGAATCCAATATTTATCATCTTCAAACCGAGAATCATTTAAAATAAATGCAAGTATATTTTTATGGTCTCCTCTTATTGGATAATTTGAACTGTTAAAAACTTCTCTATTTATTTTTCTGAGCTGCTTTCTTATACGATTATAGCTGAAAGCGCTGCTTATAAACTGGATCATTAACTCGTTTAAACTTTTTGGTCTGGCCGGGTTTTTATTATCTCTAATGAAATCTCTCACCATTTCAGCATGGGTGTCATCGAACACATCGCCTTTTTCTAATACTGAAATTAACCACGATTCCTTCTGGTGTATTTCATTTTTTATTGATATAATTCTCTGTTGTGTAATTGTATCCAAAAAATATTTCAGATGAATTGATTTTCTTATAGATACCATTTAAAACTGTTCATTTTATGTTTCATGTTTCCGATTTATAATCCTTCTGTTGAGCTTTTATTTCGGCAATAATATCCTTCCCAAGTGTTCTAGTATGTTTTTTATTCCCCATAGAATTTAGTAAGGACACGCCAAGATTTCTGGTGATTTTTCTATCCACTCCTGAATATCATATCGTTCCAATAGATTAAGTTCGGAAAATCCTGTTGGTTTTAGTTTAGTTAAACTCTTATCGGTTATATTGACTTTATACATAGGTGGTATTTTGTAATTTTTTAATTTATAATCTATTTCCTCGCCACTTTGCCAACTGCACACTGCCAACCCTGCCGGAATTTCCTCCTGCCTCGGATTCCGCAGGGCAGGCTGCCAACTTCTTCACCCTCCCCAATTCTCCCGGTCCAGGCTCCGGTAGTGAATGGCTTCCGAGAGATGGTGGGCCAGCACGTTTTCTTCTGCTTCGAGGTCGGCAATGGTGCGGGCCACTTTCAGGATGCGGTCGTAAGCGCGGGCGGAGAGGCCCAGTTTGTCCATGGCATTTTTGATGAGTTCGTTGCCGGCTTCGTCCAGTTTTACATAGTCGCGGATAAGTTTCGAGCCCATTTGCGCGTTGGCATAAATGCCTACGTGTTCTTCAAAACGGGCCTCCTGATTTTTCCGGGCTTTCATCACCCGCTCACGAACTGTTTCGCTGTTTTCGGAAGACTCCGCCTCGGCCAGTTTTTTAAACGGCACCGGCACCACTTCCAGATGGATATCGATGCGGTCGAGCAGCGGACCGGATATTTTGTTGAGGTATTTTTGCACCACGCCAGGTCCGCAAACGCACTCTTTGGTGGGGTGGTTGTAATACCCGCACGGACAGGGATTCATGGAAGCCACCAGCATAAAACTGCTGGGATACTCCACCGAAAATTTAGCGCGTGAAATCGTGATGAGCCGGTCTTCCAGCGGCTGGCGCATCACTTCCAGCACCGTGCGTTTAAATTCGGGCAGTTCGTCGAGGAACAAAACGCCGTTATGTGCCAGCGAAATTTCCCCTGGCTGCGGGTAGTTTCCGCCCCCCACGAGGGCGACGTCAGAAATAGTATGATGCGGCGATCGGAACGGCCGCCGGGTCATCAGCGAAGTATCTTTGCCGATTTTTCCGGCTACCGAATGGATTTTGGTGGTTTCCAGCGCTTCTTTTAAGGTGAAGGGAGGTAAAACCGTAGGAATCCTTTTGGCTAACATTGTTTTCCCGGAACCCGGGGGACCGATGAGAATGATATTGTGCCCGCCGGCCGCAGCAATTTCCAGCGCACGTTTCACGTTTTCCTGCCCTTTCACATCCGAAAAATCGAGCGGGTTGTTGTTCATGCGGGCATAAAACTCGGCGCGGGTGTCCACAATGGTTTGTTCAATGTTGTTTTCGCCATTCAGAAAATCTATCACCTCCCGGATATTTTCAGCGCCAAAAACTTTCAGTTTATCCACCACCGCGGCTTCGCGTGCATTTTGCCTGGGCAGGATAAACCCTTCGAAACCTTCTTTGCGTGCATTTATGGCAATGGGCAAAACACCTTTTATGGGTTGGAGTGTACCGTCGAGCGAAAGTTCGCCCATCAAAATATACTTGTCAAGTTTATCGGCATTGATTTGGCTGGATGCAGCCAGAATAGCAGCAGCAAGCGGTAAATCATAAGCTGAGCCTTCTTTGCGGATATCGGCCGGCGCCATGTTGATGATGATTTTGTAACGGGGCCATTTGAATCCGTTCAACCGCAAAGCCGATTCAATTCGCTGCTGGCTCTCTTTCACGGCACTGTCGGGCAGGCCAACCAACATAAATTTAATTCCTTTTGTAACATCAACCTCAATGGTTATGGTTGAGGCATCTATTCCGAAAACTGCGCTTCCATAAGTTTTTACCAACATGAGCCAGGGTATCTAAAGTTCAATTAGCTAAATGTAAGGATTTTATGTCAAAAAGGGAAATAATCAGTTATTTAAGGGGATTTTAAAGAAAATTACACAATTTTTAATTCGATGAATTCGCGCTAATTTGTCGAGTGAGTTCGATGAATTCACGTTAATTTGTCGAGTCAATTCGATGAATTCGCGTTTTTTAAAATCAAAACAACTGTTTCCTTTTCACCATGTAAGCCAGCAACACCTCTTTAAAATCTTTATTAATGTCGGCCTCGGCAAGGTCGATTTGATACTGTCCGCATTTCACTTTCAGATCGTCAAAATACGATTTCACCGATGAAACATACCGGTTTTTTACTTCCCAGGGATTTAATTTTATGGCCTGGCCTGTTTCGAGATCGATAAATTTATGCGGGCGGTTGCTGAAATCAAATTCGCGTTCCTGCCTGTGGTCGGTCACATGAAAAAGGATGACTTCGTGCTTGTTGTAGCGCAGGTGCTGCAATGCAGAAAAGAGTTCATCGGTTTCGCTGCTGTCGATCATATCGCTGAAAAGGACTACCAACGAACGTTTATGGATATTTTCAGCAATTTGGTGGAGCACTTCGGTGGTGTTGGTGCTTTTGCGCAGGTGGGCATTTTCGGGTTGAATCAGTTCCGAAAGTTTTCCGTACATCAATTCGGCATTTACCGACGAGAGCCGTGGTGCTGTGTGAAATTCAATTTCATCTGAAAATAGCGTGAGCCCGGTTGCGTCGCGCTGTTTGCGCAGCAGGTAAATGAGAGCGGCGGCCGTGTAAACCGAAAATGCCAGCTTGTTTTGCAGGTGTTTTTTCCCTTTGTGGTAGGGGAACAGCATGGAAGAAGAGGTGTCGATAACCAGCTGGCAGCGCAGGTTGGTTTCTTCTTCGTATTGTTTCACAAAAAGTTTGTCGGTGCGGGCAAATAGTTTCCAGTCGATGTGTTTGGTCGATTCGCCCTGGTTGTAAAGCCGGTGTTCGGCAAATTCTACAGAAAAACCGTGAAACGGGCTGCGGTGCAACCCGGTTATGAAACCTTCCACTACTTCGCGGGCAATCAGGCCGAGGTTATCGAACTGATGAAATTGTTCTATGTCGAAAATATTTTTCACAGCAGCGAAATTAACAAAAGCACCGGACAGCAAAAACCATCCGGTGCACTATTTCTTCAGCAATGCATTTTAATTAAAGCAATGCGTCGAGCTTGTCAGTAAAAACATTTTTGGGTGCTGCGCCCACTTGTTTGTCGGCCACTTCGCCATTTTTCACAAAAAGCGTAGTAGGAATGTTGCGGATTCCGTATTTCATGGCCACCTCAGGATTTGAATCCACGTCCACTTTCCCGATAATTGCTTTTCCTTCGTATTCTTCAGCCATTTCTTCAACAATAGGGGCAATCATACGGCAGGGGCCACACCAAACTGCCCAGAAATCGAGCATTACAGGTTTGTCGGATTTTAAAACCAATTCTTCGAAATTGGCATCAGTTATTTCTTTCGCCATAATTTTTTTATTTTAATGTGAATATTCTTTTGTTTTACACAAATTTAATTAATTCTGTATCCAATATCTTCTTTACCTTCAAAAAAGCGAACAAATTCATTGGACAAAAATATTCGATTACTGCGCGAAAACAGGTTAATGAACATGTTGCTTTCCGGATCGTAAACATTAAATTTTAACAACGCTTTGCCCTTATTGTTTTGGGCCAGTTTTTCAATTTCGCCCACTATCGATTCGTTGATTTTACCGAGCGGAATATTTATGGTTACGCTTTGCACGTAATTTTTGCGCGCCTCCGAAAGCAGCTCAATCTGGGTCGCTTTAAATTCGTAAGATTCGCTGTTGAAACGTTGCTTAACAGTGCCTTTTACCAAAATGAAAAGGCCGGTTTTGCAGAATTTATGAAAGTTGACGTAATCCTGGCCGAAAAAGAAGAATTCATACGTGTCAGTATAATCCGAAAGGGTGAGCGTGCTGAACGGGTTTCCGTTCTTGGAAGTGGCTTCGCGGGCGGCAACCACCATTCCGCCAAATGTAAAATCGCGACCTTTGTATTTATCGATATCGTTTTTCAGATCTTTCAATGCCACATCGCGTGAGCAAAAATTTTCAATTTCAATTTTGTAATCGTCGAGCGGATGTGCAGTGAGGTAAATACCTATCAGGTTTTTCTCTTTTTCGAGCAAAACCAGTTGCGGCCATTCATCAACTTCGGGAATTGCCGGTTTTTTCACCACAGAACTGCTTCCCGCATCGCCAAACAAACTTTGTTGCATGCTTTGGTTTTCGGTTTGAATTTTGTTTCCGTAGCGAATTAATTTTTCAATAAATGTGGTGCTGTCATTTTCATTTTCGCCGGAAAAAAAACTGCTCCGTTTCAGCCCTTTCAAACTATCGAAAGCGCCTGCCATTGCCAGAGCTTCCATATTTTTTTTGTTCACGGTTTGAAGGTTCACATTCTCCACAAAATCGTAAACAGTTTCAAACTTACCGCTGCTGTTGCGGGCCTCGATTACATCTTTTGCCGCATTGGACCCTACACCTTTTATGGCGGCCATTCCAAAACGGATATCGCCGTTTTTGTTGGAGGTGAATTTGATGAAACTTTCATTTACATCGGGCCCCAGAACGTTCATCCCCATACGCCTGCATTCGGTCATCAGTTTGGTGATATCCGTAATGTTGTTGAGGTTGCGGCTCATGTTGGCTGCCATAAATTCACCCGGGTAGTGCGCTTTCAGGTAGCCGGTTTGGTAAGCAATGTAGGCGTAACAAACGGAGTGTGATTTATTGAAAGCGTAAGATGCAAATGCTTCCCAGTCTTTCCAGATTTTTTCGATTACCGCTTCGGGTTTTTTCCCAACCAGTTTACATTCGTCCAAAAATTTGTAGTTGGCCATGCACCCTTTTTCAAACTTCTCTTTCATTTCCTCCATGAGAGAAGTAATTTTTTTACCCATTGCTTTTCGGAGGGTGTCCGAATCGCCGCCCGAAAAATTGGCAAGCAGGCGGGAGAGTAACATCACCTGTTCCTGGAATACGGTAATCCCGTATGTTTCACTCAGGTAGGTTTCCATCATGGGCAGGTCGTACTCCACTTTTTGGCGGCCGTGTTTCCGCGCGATGTAGCTTGGAATATATTCCATTGGGCCGGGGCGGTAGAGGGCATTCATTGCCACCAGGTCTTCAAACCGGTTGGGTTTGAGGTCGCGCAGGTGTTTTTTCATCCCATCGGATTCAAACTGAAAAATGGCCGTTGTTTCGCCATGGCTAAATAGTTCGAATGTTTTTTCATCATCCCATGGAATGTTGTCAATATCAATTTCTATTCCTTTTGAAAACTTGATATTATCAAGTGTTTCCTTGATAATTGAAAGGGTTTTCAAACCCAGGAAATCCATTTTCAGCAATCCGATGTCTTCCACAAAACGCCCGTCATATTGTGTTGTAGGAAGGGTTTCCCCGTCCTTGGTAAGCATTAGCGGAATGTGGTCGGTAAGCGGGTCGCGGCTGATAAGTACGCCACATGCGTGCACTCCTGTTTGCCTGACTGAACCTTCGAGGGTTTCGGCAAACTTTATGGTTTTGGCAATTAACGGATTGTCGGAATTTTTTTCCTTTTTAAGTTCCGGATTTTCTTTAAATGCCTTAGGGAAAGTCATTTTGGGAGCATCGGGAACCAACTTTGCCAGCCGGTCGGCTTCGGGAAGCGGAAGTTTTAGTACACGCGCCACATCGCGGATGGCCATTTTGGTGGCCATAGTGCCAAACGTACAGATATGCGCCACTTTATCGTGTCCGTATTTTTTGGTCACATAGTCGAGAACTTTCTCGCGGCCGTCGTCATCAAAATCAATATCCACATCGGGCAGTGATATCCTGTCAGGGTTCAGGAAACGCTCGAAAAGTAAATCGTACTTAATGGGGTCGATATTTGTAATTCCGGTACAGTATGAAACAGCAGCGCCGGCAGCCGAACCACGCCCGGGGCCTACCAAAACGTCCATTTCGCGGGCGGCGTTTATAAAGTCCTGAACAATAAGGAAGTACCCAGGAAACCCCATCTGTTTGATAGTGTTAAGTTCAAAATCGAGCCGGTTCACTACATTTTCAGGAACCGGCGAACCGTATCTTTCTTCGGCACCTTTAAAAGTGAGATGCCGCAGGTAAGCTGCTTCCCTTTTTACACGGATTGCTTTTTCGTAACCGCCCATCCGGATGAAATCTTTTTCGCCTAATTCTTCAATTAGTTTTGATTCCGGATATTCTTTTTTGTAGTCCTCTTCTGTTCCAAATTCTTCCGGAATGGGGAAGTAGGGCATAATTGGATCGGAATCCAGTTCGTAATCTTCAATTTTATCCACTATTTGGGCGGTGTTCGACAACGCTTCCGGCACGTCAGCAAACAGTTCGTTCATCTCTTTCTGAGTTTTGAACCATTCCTGTTTGGTGTAGCGCATCCGCGACGGGTCGTCAATGTCTTTCCCGGTGTTCAGGCAAATGAGCAGGTCGTGGGCATCGGCGTCTTCGGCATTGGTAAAATGCACATCGTTTGTAGCAATAACTTTTATGTCGTGTTTTTTGGCCAGTTTCAGTAATGTTTCATTAACCAGCACTTGTTTGTCGTACACATTCTCACGCTGTTCGGGCATTTCGGAAGGATGCCTCATGAGTTCGAGATAGAAATCGCTGCCAAATAAATTTTTGTACCACAAGATGGCACTTTCCGCATCTTCCAGGTGGTTATTCATTATGGCTGTGGAAATTTCGCCCCCGAGGCAGGCTGAAGAAACAATCAATCCCTCGCGATGTTTTTCGAGCAGTTTTTTGTCGATTCGCGGTTTGTAGTAAAAACCTTCGATGGTTGCTACTGAAATAAGTTTTACCAGGTTTCTGTAGCCCGTTTTGTTTTTGGCCAGCAAAATCAGGTGGTCGCCGTAACGGTCTTCTTTGTTTGTTTTGTCTTGCAGTGTGCGGCGGGCAACGTATGTTTCGCAACCTAAAATGGGTTTCAAACCCGCATTTTTACTTTTTGAATGAAATTCTTTTATGCCAAACATGGTGCCGTGGTCAGTTAATGCCAGGGCTCCCATGCCGTCTTTTTTTGCCTTGGTTACCAAATCGGCAACACTGGCAGCACCATCTAAAATTGAATATTGTGAGTGTACGTGTAAATGCGAAAACGGAACCATTTTTTGTCTTTTTATTAAAATTTTACCTGCCAGGAAAGTAGCATAAAGTTACTATTTTTGAGGGTCGGAAATGCAATTGTTGAAAAAAATGAAATAAAAAAACCCGGTGAAAAAACCGGGCTTTTAAGTAAAAAAGATTATTGTCTTATTTTATTTCCTGTGCAATTTTTTTGCTTAACTCCACAAACTCTTCTTCATTCATTTTCACTTTTTGAGAAAAGTTTAAAACATCGGCTTCGCTTTGCATGGGGATAAGATGAATATGCGCGTGTGGGACTTCGAGGCCCAATACCAGCACGCCAACTTTAAGGCATGGAACTGCTTTTTTCAGTCCGGCAGCTACTTTTTTTGCAAAAAGTTGCAATCCGGAATAGAGTTCATCATCGAGATCGAAGAGGTCGTCAACTTCTTTTTTGGGAATCACCAGCGTATGGCCTTTGGCAACGGGTGAAATATCCAGGAAGGCAAGGAATTTTTCATCTTCCGCTACCTTATAGGCCGGAATTTTACCATTTACGATTTTTGTGAAAATACTTGCCATAATTTATTAAATTGAGATTTCTACAATTTCAAATGGAATAATTCCCGAAGGAACTTTGATTTCAACTGCATCGCCAACTTTTTTGCCCATTAATCCTTTGGCAATCGGAGTAGATACCGAGATTTTGCCCTCTTTCAGGTTAGCTTCACTTTCAGGAACAATGGTATATTGCATTGTTGCATTGTTCTTTTTGTTTTTAATTTTCACCTTGTTCAGGATTTGCACCTGAGAAGTATCGATTTTCGATTCATCGAGAATTCGGGCATTGGCGATTTTCGACTGTAATTCAGAAATTTTTGCCTCAAGCATACCCTGGGCATCTTTGGCGGCATCGTATTCAGCGTTTTCCGAAATATCGCCTTTTTCGATGGCTTCACCAATTTGTTTTGAGATAGCCGGCCGTTCAACGTTTGTAAGTCGATCCAGCTCTTTTTTTAGCTTATCCAGTCCTTTTTGTGTTAGATATGTTATTGTCGACATTTTTTAATTCCTCCTCATTTATAATTGAGCTATAAAAAAACAGAAAGAATTCCAGATCTCCCGGAACTCTTCCTTTGGCAAAAATAGTTAATTTCCGTGATATTAAAAATAACTTTTATTAAAAATATTAAAAATGAATGATTTATGGCAATCTATATGTATTTGCGATTTAATATTTCGCTGTAAATTACGGCTTTCCTTAACGAAAACCTGATTTTTGATTTTGACTTTCGCTGTTTTAAAACAGTATTTTTTTCGGTTAAGTCAGTAGAGTAAATGGATGAATCTTTTTGGGCTGACTGAACTTTTTGTGTCTGGTCAGGTTTTTCTTTTTCGGTTTTCTGCTGTGGCTGCCGGTATGTTTGTTCGGTTTGGGTTTCAACTTTTGGCTGACGGGGTTTCGGCGCTTCTTCTTCCAGAAAATCCCAGAAACTGTCATGCTCTTCTGGCTGTGGTTGTGGTACAGGCTGGTTTTCTTGCTGTGCCTTTCTTTTTTTTGACTGCCCGAAAATACCGACAGCAGCAAAAATCAATGTTAAAATAATAATTAATAAATCATCCATATTCTTTGCATTTTTGCAGCAATAAATTTTTTACTTGAAAGTTTTAGTAAAAATAAGAAAAATGAAGCAGTTGATTCTGAAAAGCAGAAAGTATTTTATGGTTTTCCTTTTGCTGATGCTTTTTTCAGTTGCCTGCAAAAAGCCTCAAAACACTCCTGTTCCAAATGTTCCGGTTTCATTTACCATTAATTTGAATATTGTCAATGATCTGAATGTTTCGGGAAATTCGGTTTACTTCCCTAATGCTGGTTATGGTGGCATAATTGTGTATTGCGAGCTGCCCGGTTCGTATTTTGCATTCGATGCCACGTGTACTTATGAAGTAAGCCGTGGCTGCATTGTTAAAAACGAGGGAGTGTTGGCTGAATGTCCGTGCTGTGAGTCGCAGTTTATTTTAATTAGCGGTGCGTATCCCTCGCGCGGGCCTGCCGAAATGCCGTTGAAACAGTATAATGTTTCGGTGGTTAACGATTTTACGCTTCGGGTGTACAATTAAAAAACGGGATCCTGAAAAGAACCCCGTTTTGAATTTTCCATCCAATATTATTAATACCTGTAATGGTCAGGTTTATAAGGCCCTTCTTTGGGAACCCCAAGGTATTTGGCCTGTTCGTCGCTCATTTTTGTGAGTTTTACCCCCAGTTGTTCGAGGTGAAGCCGGGCCACTTCCTCGTCAAGTTTTTTAGGCAGGCGGTACACGTCAATTTCATAATCGTTTTGCCACAAATCAATTTGTGCCAGCGACTGGTTGGTAAATGAATTGCTCATTACAAACGACGGGTGGCCGGTTGCGCAACCCAGGTTTACAAGGCGGCCTTCGGCAAGCAGATAAATACTGTGTCCGTTTTCATACGTATATTTATCAACCTGCGGTTTGATGTTCAGTTTTTTAATGCCCGGCCATTTTTCCAGCTTGGCTACCTGTATCTCGTTATCGAAATGCCCGATATTGCAAACAATCGCCTGGTCTTTCATATTGGCCATGTGTTCTGCAGTAATTACATCTTTGTTCCCCGTGGTGGTAACAAAAATATTTCCTTCGTCGAGGGCATTTTCCATAGTTTTTACTTCAAAGCCCTCCATTGCAGCCTGCAGCGCACAAATCGGGTCAATTTCGGTAACAATTACGCGTGCGCCGTAACCTTTCATCGATTTGGCACACCCTTTACCCACATCGCCGTAACCGGCCACAACCACAACTTTTCCGGCAATCATTACATCGGTAGCGCGTTTTATGCCGTCGGCCAGCGATTCGCGGCAACCGTAAAGATTATCGAATTTAGATTTGGTAACCGAGTCGTTCACATTAATGGCCGGGAAAAGTAGTTTGCCTTCTTCCTTCATTTGGTAGAGGCGGTGAACGCCGGTTGTGGTTTCTTCAGAAACGCCCTTCATATCTTTTGCGGCCTTGTGCCAGCGATCAGGTGTTTCTTTCAGA
>JBNJGR010000053.1:0-14512 GCA_051747885.1 Bacteroidota bacterium
TCAAAAGCCCCTTTTTCCTGAAAATAATAGAACCGCATCATATTGGCTTTTCCGTGGGCGCTGGCTGCCCCAAAACGCACCGAGCGGAAAATTCCTGCCATGAAGGTTACAAAATTGTCCATCATCTCTTTTTCACCCAGCTCGCCCATTTCGTTGAGCCGGTAAACACACCAAAGTCCCAGTATATCTGCTTTGCTTTCTTCAATGGAAGTGTAGGTGTCTTTCAGTGCTTCGCGAACGGTGCTGCTTTTATCCACAGTGCTTCCAAGTCCCAGGCCGTGAGCTACTTCATGAAACATAGTGTTTTCAAAGAAGGCATCAAATTTAACATGCTGACGCTGATCTTCGGCAATCAGTAATTCAGAAATGGGAACCAGAATTCTGTCGAATTTGGCCTGCATGGAATTTTTGAGCTGCAATTTCCGGCTGCCTTTGTTTTCGCGCACGCGCTCGTCGTTGGGCAGGTTAATGGCAATGGTTTTACTTCCTGCGTTGCAGTCGCCTCCGTAATAAATGGCATCGTACACATTCATGTCGGAATCCATCCCGGGGGTTTCTGCTTTGTAATTTTGTTCCACTGGAAGGTCTTTCTGAAGCCCCGGAAGCAACGCTGCAAACTTCACCAGTCTCTCGCTCCACTCTTTATCTTTTATTAGAATGAAAGATTCGTGAGCTGTTTTGTACCCGAAAAGCTGATCTTCGTAATTTTCAATGGGACCCACAATAAATTCAATGGTGTTGTTTTTCATTTCCATCCAGGCCACATCGCTCTCGTAATATTCGTCGGTAAGCAATGCTTCTGCCCTTTTTTCCAGATAGTTTTTCAACCCCGGATCTTCTGCCAGCTCAGCAGCCTGATTAATTAAATCTACCGCCTTTTTTATGTGTTCTTCAAATGCGACGTAGTAAGGAATTGATTTCAAACTTCCGTCTTCGCTTCGGCGAATCAGGGTGTACTGACTTGTTTTTGTATCATCATCCCAGGTTTCAAACTCTTCTTTGGTCATGTCGGCCGGATAGAAGTTGGCGCCGTCCGGTTTCGGGCCATAACCTTCTAAAAAAGGTTTGTTGTTATTGAGCCTTTCCCAGGGGCCGTAATTAATTTCAAGAAATTTCCGGGTGTGTTGGTCCATTTCATCCTGAAAAAGTTCGTCTTTGTTACCATAAGCCTCCTTCCAAAAAATTTCATCCATTATTTTGGCGGTTTCCAACAATAATGGCAGCATTTGTTTCTCTTTCTCAGTAAGTACACTCAGGTCAGTTGTAAGTTTAAACGGTGCAAATTCTTCCACTTTTTGTTGTATTTCAGATTTAACTTCTGTTTGTGTTTCTTTTTTTGAATCAGTGTTACATGCCCATGCGAACAGCACTGTTAAAGAAAGGATTAGTGTCTTCTTCATTTTTTATTTCATTTAATTTAGAAACCAAAATTACAAAAAGGAAAGCAAAATGTATCATAATACAACATTAAGCTGTTTTTATCTTTCCATGTACAAATCGGTGTCGTAATATTTCCTTTTCATTTCAGGCTGGTCTTCAGAATAAGGCCCGTAAATATCGCATAATTTGTACAGGTAGTAGCAGGCAAGATTTTGAGGAAGGTGTAACAATTTAATCCGGTATTTGGCATCCTCTTCTACAAGGAAAAGAAAATCGCGTTCACTGCCGAAATCGTCAATTCCGTCGCTGGTAACCATTTGCAGTAAACATTCTTTCTCCTGTTCCAAAATTTTTTCAGCTTCTGTTATCTTTTCAGAAATGGTTTGCCTTGTTTTATTTACTTCCTTAAAAGTCATTAATTTTCGTTTATCTGTTGAATATCCAACCTTAATTAAAGTTACTGAATTTTGGTGTGCAAGTAAATACTCTTTTTGTGGAATTTTAAAAAATGAAGAAAGTTATTTGAATTAATCTCCAGCATGTTGTTTTAGCTTATACTTGACTATGGGCTGGTTTTTAGCAATATGTCATTTGCAAGAGACTATTATTGTATCACAATTTTTTTTGTATGAATTTTATCTCTGCTATCAATTTTTATAAAATAGATTCCCTTTTTATAATCAGAAATGTCTATTTCGTTATTTGCTATCAGCTTGATGTCTGATGTTGAAAATACTTTGATTCCCGTCACATTGTAGATGTAAATTGCATCTATACTGCCATCGATTGTCGTAACAGTAAATTTTCCGTTTGATGGATTTGGAAAAACAGTAACTGCCTGAGAATTTTTTTCAACATCTGTAATACCTGATAAAGGGGGCTCCCATCCTGCAAGAATTGCCCATAACCACCATGCAGCATATGCTTTCAGGTTCCCGTTGAGGGGCTGACTATGAGCCGCGGAGCAATTAAACCAATCAACTCCCTGCGTATGGCTGTTCTGCCAGGCTGTTGCCCAGTTCGCATCGCGAGAACCATTGCCGTCCGAATCATAATCGCAGTTGTCGTCAGCCAACAATGGCATATAATGAACCAAGCCATCTGGATCGTAACTTTCAATGTCGGCAAAATCGTAAAGGATTTTATTGTTTGATGTGCAGTAGTTTCGGATCTGCTGATTGCGAACATTTACATTACCCGTTTCACCTGTTCCGTTAAGATGTCCTGTCATATAAACGAATTTAACACCAAAGTAATCCTGTTCCAGTCCGTTCATAAGGGTCAGGTAGTTATCGATATCTGCCTCACTTCCATCGACTTGTCCGCACCACGACCATATAATCACATTTATGGAAGGTAGCAGGCTTCCCTTTCCCTGGGCATTTGGCGTACCCAGATAATCCCGTGTTGCCTGTTCCCATGCTGTTCTGTTCGGGTTACCGAGATCGTTTGCTCCTGAAAATGGATTATCGCGCAGATCAAGGGCTCCGTCGGTTCCTCCGTTATTAAATGTAAAAATGTTGGATGGCAGATCCAGTTCCAGTCCGTGGGTATTTGCAAAACTTATCAACTCATTCATGCCGTTAATCAACTGGCTGCCATGCGAAGTATGTCCATACGCGATGTGAAGTTTTGCCTTTGCAGAGTCTATCGCCGATTGAGGAATATTGGTTATGTCAGTGCACGTATGATTAATAATGGTACCTTGTGAGATTGCTTGAAATGTGCAAAAGCCTGAAAACAAAATAAAGGAAATTATTTTTTTCATGATCTTGAAATTTGAGTATTTATACTTTTAAACCTTTTCGGTGCCACCCCGTTTTTTTACAAATTCTGATTTCCACTTTTAATTTTATGTCTATTAAGAACTGTCAGAAAACCCCTTTGTCGGTTCCCTCGTTGGTCTGTTGTGTTCCATTCAAAACTAGCGCATAATAGAATTTTATTCATCTTTCATGCAAATTACAACAATGAAATAAAATTCCATAATAATTTACTGAAAATCAATTGAGATACATTTTATCACCCCTCTCCCCAAAAGTGATATTTATCTTTCAACCTCATGTGTTCTCCAACTCTCGACACTATAATTAAAATTGCCGGAGCCGGAGGTGTGAAAATCGAAGTGAAAATTAAATTGTTGTACTGAAATATTGTACTGCACTGAAACTAAAAAAACCGCTACAGCTTTTAATCTGCAACGGTTTTTTTGTACCCCGGACGGGACTCGAACCCATGACCTACTGCTTAGAAGGCAGTTGCTCTATCCAACTGAGCTACCGGGGCAGCCTTTTTTTGCGGGGACAAAGATAGGATTCAAACTCCAAATAGCAAATACCAAATCACAAAAATCAATCGTCAAATTGCAATTATCAAAAAACAATGTTTAAAAATTTCAATATGAAATGTTTTGAACATTGGAATTCTTGAAAATTGGGATTTAAATTCTTTTGAATTTTGGACTTTGGGCATTACAACAAGTGTATTCCGTTGGATTTACATTTTTCAATCATTTCATTGGGCCAGATGCTCGACTGAATTTCACCGATATGAGCTTTCCGCAGGAAATACATGCACAGGCGCGACTGCCCTATTCCTCCACCAACAGTGAGTGGCAATTCGCCGTTAAGAAGCATTTTGTGCCACATCAACTCTTTGCGTTCTTCCTGGTCCCTGATTTTTAACTGTTCGAGCAGAGTTTCCGGGTCAACCCGGATGCCCATAGAGGAAATCTCGAAAGCACGTTCGAGCACATTATTCCATAAAATGATATCGCCGTTCAGTCCCTTGTAACCATTTACAGTTGGCGTGTTCCAGTCGTCATAATCGGGTGCGCGACCGTCGTGAATTTTGCCATCGGGCAGCTCACCGCCAATACCGATTACAAATATTGCTCCGTGCTCTTTGGCGGCCTCTTTTTCACGCTCAAAAGGTGTCAAATCCGGATATTTCCGGGCCAGCTCTTCTGTATGAATAAACGTAATTTCTTCGGGCAATTCAGGTTTTATTTCCGGGTAACTGTCCGATACCTGAAACTCGGTACGCACAATCACAGAATAAATTTTTAGGACAATTTTTTTCAAAAAATCAAGGTTGCGTTCTTCTTTTGATATTACGCGTTCCCAGTCCCACTGGTCCACATAAAGCGAGTGGATATTGGTCAGTTCTTCATCGGGGCGGATGGCATTCATATCGGTGTACAGCCCGTAGCCTTCTTTTATTTCAAGGTCGGCCAGCGCCAGGCGTTTCCATTTGGCAAGCGACTGTACAATCTCCGCTACCTGGTCGTTCATCTCTTTCATCGGGAAAGAAACCGGGCGTTCAATGCCATTCAAATCATCGTTAATGCCAGTGCCCTGCTTTACAAAAAGCGGTGCGGTAACACGTCGCAACCGCAATTCTGAAGCCAGGTTCAACTGGAAAAAGTCTTTAATCATTTTAATGGCCTGCTCTGTTTGAGAAACATTCAGCACTGACTGGTAATCTTTTGGAATAAAAAGTTTCATACTTAATAAATTTTTCTTCTAACTAAAGTTTGCAAAAATAGCATTTTGATTTCATTTTGAAAGAAAAATAATCAAAATTCTTTCATAATAATTAATTTTAATTCCAAATTAAAAAATAATGTTAGCGAAAAATGAATAAATAACCAGATTGAAACGGATTACTATTTTTGTGGCTTCATTTTATGGCAGGATTAAAAGGAAATATTCCGCGTTTATACCTGGTTAAAATTTCGAAGTGGTTTAACCTGGTAATGCCTGTAGTTGTGCTGTTTTATCAGGATAACGGCATGGGAATGCACGATATTTTCGTGTTGAAATCAATTTACTCGGTCGCCATAGTTGTAATGGAATTACCATCGGGCTGGATGGCCGACCGGTGGGGCCGTAAGAAAACACTGGTATCGGGCAGTTTGCTTGGAAGTTTAGGATTTCTGATGTACAGTTTTTCGTATGGTTTCTGGGCTTTTGCTGTCGCAGAAATTATTTTGGGTATAGGACATTCATTTGTTTCCGGGGCCGATTCGGCTATGCTTTACGACAGCCTCAAATCTGAGGGAAAATCCGAAAAATATGTGAAACACGAAGGAAGAATTACATCAGCCGGCAACTTTGCAGAGGCCATTGCCGGAATAGCTGCAGGATTTCTTGCTGCAATCAGCCTGCGCACACCGTTTTATTTTCAGTTTGCTGTTGCAGCAATTGCGGTACCAGCCTCACTTACATTGATTGAACCCAGACTGAATGTCACCAAACACCTTCATTCAGTGAAATCAATGATGCTCGATATCAGACGGGTTTTTATGACTGATACCAATTTGCGTGTTTCCATTTTGCTCTCAGCAGTAACCGGAACGGCAACACTTACTTTTGCCTGGCTGGTACAACCCTATTTTAAAGCCATTGGACTCCCGGTGGAAATGTTTGGAATTTTGTGGACAGCACTAAACCTGACTGTTGGGATTTCTTCGGCATTTGCCTACCGCGCAGAAGGGTTTTTTGCACGGCGAAGGGAGATTTTAGGTATTATCGGATTACTTTCAGCAGGATACTTTCTGACGGGACTGTCAATCGCACGCGAAGGCCTTGTGTTTTTATTTTTGTTTTATATTGTTCGCGGACTTGCGACGCCTGTTTTTAAAAATTACATTAACCAGTACACCCAAAGTAATGTGAGGGCTACAATGCTGTCGGTACGTAATTTGGTTATACGCATCAGCTTTGCTGTGATTGGGCCGTTGCTGGGCTGGATGACAGATAATGTCAGTCTGAATACTGCATTTATGCTGGCCGGAGGAATTTACCTTGCGGCAGCGCTTGCAGCAGGTTTTCCCTGGTTGCGAAAACAAACAAAATAAAATTACCCCAGAATTATTTTCAACCCGTCGTATCCCATAAACACATTTTCAGGTAACAGGGCCTGAATATCCCGGTGTTTGCCAAAACCGTGGCTTGCATGAGTGAGAAATGCTTTTTCGGGTTGAATGGTTTCGATAACTTCAAGCGCCTGTTCCAAATTAAAATGCGACAAGTGTTTCTCTTTGCGCAGCGCATTCACAATTAAAATGCGTGAACCTGCAATTTTTTCCATTTCCTTGTCCGGAATATAATTTGTATCGGTCACATAGGTTAAATCCCCTACCCTGAATCCTAAAACAGGCAATTTATGGTGGTAGCAACGAATAGGTGAAAACTTGATATTATCTATTTCAAAAGGAGTTTCATCAATGTGATGCAGCTCCATTTCGGGAGTTCCCGGGTATTTATATTCTGAAAAAACATAGTCGAAAATGCGTTTTATGGAATTCTGCACCCGCTTTTCGGCATAAATATCGGTAGGATGTTTTTGCACCCAGTTGAAAGAGCGAATATCATCCAGTCCCAAAATGTGATCGGCATGCTCGTGCGTAATCAGTATGGCACGCAGCGTTTGAACTTTTTCGTGCAACATTTGCTGCCTGAAATCGGGGCCGGCATCGATAACAAAATTTTGGCCGTTTATTTTCAGTAATAACGAAGCACGTAACCTTTTGTCTTTTTCGTCAGTGGACCGGCAAACTGGACAATCGCAGGCAATAACCGGTACTCCTTGCGAAGTTCCGGTGCCCAGAAATGTTGCTTCAATTTTTAATTTCTGCTGGTGCATCCTGCAAATTTAATAATTGCTGTGGCTAAACCGTGATTATCCTTATTTTTACAAAAAAGTTATTGTATGGCAAAACTGTATCTCATTCCTAATTTACTTAGCGAAGGCGACTGGCAGAATGTGCTGCCTGCACAAGTTTTCCCGGTATTAACCCAAACCAGGTATTTTATTGTGGAGAATATCCGCACTGCCCGCAGGTTTATGAAGCAGGTAAATCAGGACATTGAAATTGATGACCTTACTTTTTTCGAACTCAACAAACACACACCATCCAGTGAAATTCCTTCCTTTTTAAACCCGTTGGAAAAAGGCGAAGATATTGCAGTTATTTCGGAAGCCGGTTGCCCGGGTGTGGCCGATCCAGGAGCAGAAATTGTAAAACTTGCGCACCAAAAAAGAATGGAAGTTGTGCCGTTAACCGGCCCCTCGTCAATAATTCTTTCACTGATGTCATCGGGGCTCAATGGCCAGAATTTTGCTTTTAACGGCTATTTACCGGTTAAATCAGATGAACGTTCTAAGGCAGTAAAAGTCCTCGAGAAAAAAGCCAAAATCGAAAAACAAACGCAAATTTTTATTGAAACTCCTTACCGCAACAACCAGCTGATAAAAGATTTATTGAAAATGTGTTCATCTACCACATTGCTTTGCATTGCCGCCAACCTTACGGGCGAAAATGAATTTATTGCCACCAGGCCAATTGGCGAGTGGAAAAAAGGTGTGCCTGATTTGCATAAACAGCCGGCTATCTTTTTAATTGGGTATTGAGAGGATATATAAATTATGTGATAATCAGATGAGACGGGCTTCTTTCAGTAGTTGAAATTCATACTCAAAATTGGGTGTAAAAACTCCTTTCCCGAGCTGTTTCTCAATCTGTCCGGGAGTCCAGAATCTGGCTTCTTCCACTTCTTCCGAATGAACCTGGTAATTTTTGAAATCGTGCGTAACAAAAAGGTAAACGAGTTCGGCTTCCACCTCCGATTCCCATTTATACACTTTCTTTAAACTGGCCGAAAAATCCTTCAACCCGATTTCTTCAAAAGCCTCCTTCTCCAATGCCTTTTCAAGTGTTTCGCCTGCTGAAATGTGACCTCCAACGGCTGTATCCCATTTCCCGGGCTGAATGAGTTTTGAATGGGGGCGTTTTTGAAGCAGAACAGCCCGCTTCGGGTTTATAACATGCATGTGTACAACCGGATGCAGCAGTTTGCTTCCATTATGTACCTGGCTGCGTGGTGCCTGTCCGGTAATTTTGCCCTTCTCGTCAACCAGCGGAACCCACTCTTCATTTTGGGCTTTTTTCTGTTTCTTTTTCTGATTTAAAAATTCATAAAAAAAGTAAACGGCAAACAGAATGTAAAAAAGTCCGCCGCTAATAAATGCCCAGGCCTCTTTGCTCATGAAAAAGGTTGCGTAAAAAACCAGCAGCGTATGGGTAGCAAAAATATAAAACAACGATTTCAGGCTTTCCCGCATTTGTGTCAACTGGGCTTCGTTATACTGCACGCCTTTCATGTAGCGTTTGCCCATTAATCCAATAACATTTAATTGTGAAAATGCTGAAACTCCAAGAATTGCAACGAGAATGAGTTCAATCAGCCCGGGTTTGAGTTTGAAAAACAGATCATTGTCAAGCAAGACAGAAACGGCACCCAGAATTACCAGCAACAGTGTATCGAAAAGAATGAACTTATCGAACTTTTTTTCTTTGAACCCCACCCAGGCCATTTCCAGGACGCCTACTCCCACAGCAACAAAAAGCCCTGTTTTGGTCCCCCAGATTTCATCCGCTGCAATAAAAACAAACAGCGGAATAAAACCCGGAAGTAGTTTTTTGAGAAGTTCGGCCCTGGACATCAGGAAAAAAAGTTTGGATGATTATTCTTCTTCCTCTTCTTCCGGTATTTCCGCAGGGTACACTTTATATACTTCCACTTCCATCATAAGCGAGGTGAAACCACCAACTCCCGACGCTCCATATTGCCCGAACCCAAGTTGGGAGTCAAAAATCAGTAATGATTTTGTACCCGTTTGCATATAGGTAAGCGCTTCATTCAAACTTCTCATTTGCTCAATATATTCGGCCCCGGAACTTAGATTGCTGGGGTGCTGGACTCTCATTTCCAAAGGCTCATAACGACCTGTGCCTATAACATACGAACTGTCAAGTGTCCACATATCGAAAAATATCTGCACCTCGTCGCCAATTCTTATAGTATCGCCTGTCCCCTGTTCCAGTTCTTTGTAGTACAAGCCTGTAGCGTTAGGTTCCAATTCAGGATAATTGTTTCGGATAAATTCATCCAGTTTCTTCAATTCATTTTCTCTTTGCTTTTCAAAATCATTCTCTTTACAAGCAAAAAAAGCAACGGCAAAAAATGTCAAAATCAATCCGGTTACTATGCGTTTCATTAACTTTCAGTTTTAAAAAATTCTAAATTATTCTTGTGAAGGTTTTATATCAAACAGTTCAATTACGAAAACCAGTGTTTCGTAAGGTGGAATAATTCCCTGGCCAGTGCTTCCGTAAGCCAATTCAGAAGGAATCATAGCCTGTATTTTTGCGCCTTCGTTCATCACTTTCATCACATCGTCCCAGCCGGCAATAAACGGCGGATCTTCCAAAACAAATTCCATTTTACCATCTTCAGAGTTTATTTCAGAGGAATCGAACATCGTTCCACCGATAAAATAACCGGCATATCCCACAGTGAGTGTATCGCCGGGCTGGGCAAAGTCACCATCGCCGTCTTCAATTTTCACATAATAAACTCCCATTTCGGTGGTGTCGATATCGTGTCCCTGTGCAACCAGGGTATCGAGATAGTTTTTTAGAATTTCGCGTTCACTGGCTGCTGTATTTTCTTCTCTTTCGTCTTTTGTGTCGAGACACGACGACATGAAGAGTGTTGAAAACACCCCGGCGATAAGCATAAATAGTACTTTTGTCTTCATTTTTGTTTGTCTTTAAATTTCCGTTTTCAATAACAGATGCTTATACTCATCTAAAAGTTGCCTGAACTTTTCAATTGTTTCCTGCAAAGTTTGTTTCGATTCTCCGCCGGCCGCATTCAGGTGGCCTCCGCCGTCAAAATATTTTTCTGAAAAAGAATTGGCCGGGAAGTTTCCTTTCGACCGGAACGAAGCTTTGATGTTATCCTTCTTCTCAATAAACAACGCACTGAAAACAATATTATTTACCGACAATGGATAATTTACAAATCCCTCGGTATCACCAGGCTGAAATTCAAATTCTTCCAATTCTTTTTGCGAAATATAAATCATGGCCGCACGGTATTCCGAGAATATTTCCATTTTTTCATTCAGGCAATAACCAAGCAGTTTCATGCGCTTGGCTGAAAAGTTATGGTAAATGTTGGCCTGAATTTTTTCCGGATTAATACCAGTTCCAATCAATTTTGCAATCACTTCAAAAGTATTGGGGTTTGAAATATTGTGACTAAACGAACCGGTATCGGTCATTATTCCTGTAAAAAGCGCCTCGGCTGATGCCTGGTTGATGTAACTGTCCAGTCCGATTTTTTTCACCAAATCGAAAATAAGTTCAGCAGTTGAACTGTATTTAGGCTCAGAAATAAGATAGTCGGCACAATCACCCGGGTTTGGATGATGATCTATCATTATGGACGGCCCTGAAAAACCGGTGAGGATATCCTCCATTTTGGCTGCACGTTTAGGTTCGTTAAAATCAACGCAAATCAGGATCCCGGCATTTTCAATGATACTTTTGGCCCGTTTTTTCTTGCGCTCGTAAATCAGGATTTCAATTTCAGTTGAAAACCAATTCAAAAAAGCGGGATAGTCATTCGGACTTATGATTTTTACATTGTGCCCAAAATTACAGAGTATTTCACCCAGCCCAATTGCAGAGCCAATTGCATCGCCATCGGGATTTTCGTGTGGTACAATTACCACGTTTTCAGGCTTTGTTTTCAAAACCTTCCCGATTGAGGTAAAAATCTCATTTCCAGTATTTTCCAAAATCATCAAAATTTGAACTGACAAAGATAAAAAAACTCAATCGGGCGCAAAGGCTATTCTTCCCAATTTTTGTTAATATTGCGAACAATTAGAAATTGAAAAACGATAGTATTATGGCAGGAAACCTGACACTGACAATGATTAAACCCACGGCATTCAAAAAAAATTACACCGGGGCCATTTTAAAAATGATAAACGAAGCAGGCTTTACCATCAAAGCCATGAAATTAACGCAGCTAACCCCGCAGCAGGCAGGTATTTTTTATGCTGTGCACAAGGGAAAACCGTTTTACGACTCGCTGGTTAACTTTATGAGTTCGGGCCCCATAGTGGCGGTGTTGCTTGAAAAAGAAAACGCAGTGGAAGCATTCCGGAATTTTATTGGTGCAACCAACCCCGAAAATGCCGAAGATGGAACCATCAGAAAATTGTATGGAACCAGCCTTCAGCAAAATGCGGTGCACGGTTCCGACAGCGATGAAAATGCAAAAGCTGAAGCTGAATTTTTCTTTTCGAAGCTGGAAAGATTTTAAAAGCCCGTAAATTCCCTGAAATTTCTCAAGAAACAATTATTTCAGAAATACGAAGAGATGTGCAGTTGTGCATCTCTTTTTTATTGAAATTTTATTTGAATACAATTTTGGTAACCATCTCTTCTCCTGCCACGTCATTCAGGCGTTTTCTAATGTCTTCGCGCATCATCAGCAGCTCGTTTTTTACAACAGGCGAACTTACTTCAACAAACAAAATACCTTTTGACAAATAAATATTGCGCGTGTATTTTGAAATGGTTTTCCCCAGCGCTTCTTCCCACGACTGCACAACGTCCACTTCTTTCAGTTTGCGTTCCATCCTCATTTCGCTGATGTAGCTGCGCAGTGCTTCGGCAAGTGATTGTGTATTGCTTCTTCTCATTGTTTCAATTCAATTTTTCCTGCATTAACCTGAAAAATACGGAATCCGGTGCCAATTTTTTCCAGAATAACATCGAGGTGTTCACGGTTGGTGTCAGTGATGAAAATCTGCCCAAACTGGTCGTCAGATACAAGTTTTACAATTTGTTCCACCCGGTTACTATCCAGTTTGTCGAAAATATCGTCGAGCAACAAAATTGGGTTCATACCCGAAATTTCTTTTATGAAATCGAATTGGGCCAGCTTTAGTGCTACGAGATACGTTTTTTTCTGCCCCTGCGACCCCAGTTTTTTAATCGGAAATTCATCAATATTGAAAACCAGATCATCTTTGTGAACACCTGCCGATGTGTACTGCACCAGGCGGTCTTTGGACAACGAATCGTTGAGCAATTCTTCAAAACCGTGCTCGTACAAATCAGACTGGTGTGTCAGCCCCACTTTTTCATTTCCCTGCGAAATGTAGGAATAATACTGCTGAAAAACCGGTATTAATTTTTTAACGAATTTTTGCCGCTCGGTGTGAATACGTGTACCATATTCAATAAGCTGGTTATCCCACACCGAGAGCAATTCAGCCTCAAAATAGCGTTCAGAAGCAAACTGCTTCAGCAAATTATTTCTTTGCTGCAAAGCGCGGTTATACTTCAGCAAGTCATCGAGGTAATTCTGGTTAAACTGGGAAATCACGCCGTCCATAAATTTTCGACGCTCGTCGCTGCCTCCTAAAATCAGGTTCACGTCCGAAGGGGTGATCATCACCAGCGGCAGCAAACCAATGTGTTCGGCCAGCCGTTTGTAAATTTTCGAATTGCGCTTAAACTGCTTTTTCTGGCCTTTTTTCAATCCACAGGTAATATTTTCGTTCGAACTCAGCCGTTTGTAATTCCCGTTGAGCATAAAAAACTGCTCATCGTGGTTGATATTAAATTGATCCACGGCAGTGAAAAAACTTTTGCAGAACGACAGGTAGTAAACGGCATCCATCAGGTTAGTTTTACCTGCACCGTTATTCCCAATCAAACAGTTAAGCCTGGGCGAAAATTCCACCTGAACATCTTTCAGGTTCTTAAAATTTACAATTGAAATCTCTTCAATGTACATCATTAAACCTCCTGGTATCAAAACAACAAAACTAACGAATTTTCAAAGGTTTTTGAGAACAAACAACAAATTCGTGTTAATAACAATTTGCTGTTGATTAATATTTAAATTTATACTTCCATTTTCCGTATGGTTTATAAAAAAAAGCTATTTTTGCGGCACAATTTTGAAAAAGAAGGACATGGCAAAGAAGAAAGCTCAACAAGATGACAATTTACAGGAACTTGAGAGCGCGTTAACGAAAACAGAACGTTTTATAGAAGAAAACCAAAAGCCAATTACCTACGCGGTTGGTGCAATTATTTTACTGGTTGTTGCTTACCTAAGCTTCAGTAAATTTTACATGCAACCCCGCCAGGAGGAGGCACAGTCGCAAATGTTCATGGCCGAGAGTTATTTTGAAAAAGACTCGTTTAATCTGGCAATTAACGGCGACGGCAACTACCTCGGTTTTTTGGATATTATTGACGATTACGGAATGACCAAGTCGGCTAACCTGGCAAAATATTATACAGGTATTTCGTACCTGCATTTAGGCCAGTATGAAGATGCGCTGGATTATCTGAATGATTTCAAAACCAAAGACTTGCTGCTTGGGCCCATTTCAGAAGGTGCCAAAGGTGATGCCAGGCTGGAACTGGGCATGACCGATGAAGCGCTGAAGCATTATGAAAAAGCGTATTCAATGAACGATAATGAGCTGACTTCGCCCATTTACATGATGAAAGCAGCCAATTTGCTTGAATCGATGGATGAACTGGAAGATGCCCTTTCGCTTTATAAAGAGATTAAACAGAAATACCCTGATTCAGCAGAAGGTCAGAATATTGAAAAATATATTTCACGGGTTGAAATAAAACTGGGTTAAGTTTTTTGATAAAATAATTTTCAGCCCCTCATTATTTGAGGGGTTTTTTATTTAAAATAAATGGCAACAAAAGATCTTTCACAGTACGATACAAAGTCGGTTCCCTCAGCAGAAAATATGCGGTTTGGAATTGTTGTGGCTGAGTGGAACCTTGAAGTTACATCTGCACTGGCCGAAGGTGCAATCAATACCCTGAAAAAACACGGGGCAAGTGATGAAAACATTAAAGTTAATTTTGTTCCCGGAAGTTTTGAATTGCCACTGGGTGCACAATATTTTGCTGAAATGGATAACATTGATGCCGTACTATTGCTCGGATGCGTTATTCAGGGCGAAACCCGTCATTTCGACTTTATATGCGATGGCGTTACAAAAGGCACTGTTGATTTGAACCTGAAATTCAACAAGCCTTTTGTGTTTGGTGTTTTAACCACCAATACTCAACAACAGGCGCTTGACCGTGCCGGAGGCAAACATGGCAACAAAGGTGACGAAACGGCTGTTACAGCCATTAAAATGGTGAACTTAAAACAACAATTCAGTAAAAAAGTTAAAAGGGCTGGTTTCTGATTTTTGCCAAAAAAAAGAGGAT
>JBNJGR010000054.1:0-14511 GCA_051747885.1 Bacteroidota bacterium
TGGCCGGAACTGTTTCCCTGTTTTCGGGGCGACAAAGGTAAGAACTGTTTTTATTCTGCCAAAACTTTTTTGCGTTTTTTTCGAGTTTTTTTTACTCCATAAAACCCAACTTAAGTTTTACGTTTTCTCTCCGCTTTAGGTTTCCTTTTTTCATCTCAGAAAAAACTCCCCTACTCGCGCCTTGTCTGCTCCCCCAATCCCTACAATGAACTTCGCTGTCTTTAGCGGCTGCAAATGTAAACCCCTTTTTATTACCTGCAAATATTTTTATGCCATTTTTTTGGGTTTTTTGAAGACGGTGTACTAAATGATTAAAAATCAGCAATAAAATTAAAATCGCAAATGTTAAGTTTTTGAGAAAGGAGTGCAATTTCTTTTCAAAATTCAATTGTCATGCCGTGAAGTTAGCCCAACGGGCTTTCAGATTATGATGTTATATTATAATGTATTGTTGTAAAAAGTGTAAATTCGCAGTTTATACTTAAATAGAATAAGGGTGTCGAAAAATCTGGTAATTATTCCAACTTACAACGAAAAGGAAAACATTGAAAAGATGGTGCGAAAGGTATTTTCATTGCCTACTCCTTTTCATCTTTTAATTGTGGAAGACAACTCTCCTGACGGGACTGCTGCGATTGTGAAAAGACTGCAAACAGAATTCCCGGAACAGCTACATATTCTGGAACGCAAAGGGAAACTAGGTTTGGGAACCGCTTACATTGCCGGATTTAAATGGGCACTGGAGCATGGTTATGAATTCATTTTTGAAATGGACTGCGACTTTTCGCACAATCCCGACGACCTGGTACGGCTTTATAAAGCTGTGGCTGACGGTGCTGATGTGGCCATTGGATCGCGCTACATTTCCGGAATAAATGTTATCAACTGGCCGCTCGGCAGGGTGCTGATGTCGTATTTTGCTTCGATGTATGTTCGAATTGTTACCGGCATGAAAATAATGGACACCACTGCAGGGTTCAAATGCTACCGGCGCAAAGTACTCGAAACCATCGATTTTGAGAAGATCAAACTTATTGGATATGGTTTTCAGATTGAAATGAAATTCACCGCCTGGAAATTCGGATTCAACATTGCGGAAGTACCCATTGTGTTTACCGACCGCAAAGAAGGCACCTCGAAAATGAGCGGTGGAATTTTCAACGAAGCGCTTTGGGGCGTAATGAAAATGAAGATGCGGAGTTGGTTCAGGGAGTATAAACAGTAGGCAGAGAGCAGAGGGTAAAGGGCGAAGAGCAAAAATAAAAGCAAAAGAAAATAGGCAAAAACCAGTTGACAAAAACAATGCAATTTTAAAAAGCTAAAAAATGAAAAAGCTAATTAAAGATGCTACCATTATTAATGAAGGATTAAAATTTAAGGGAAGTGTTTTAATCGACGACGAAAAAATTGAACGCGTTTTTCCGCACATTCTACCTTCTGATTTCGATTTCAAAAATGTAGAAATTATTGAAGCTTCCGGCCTTTACCTGATTCCCGGTGTAATTGACGACCAGGTCCATTTTCGCGAGCCGGGCCTTACCTACAAAGGTGATATCTCCAGCGAAAGCCGGGCTGCTGTGGCAGGCGGTGTGACATCTTTTATGGAAATGCCCAACACCTCCCCCCAAGCCGTAACCCAGGAATTACTGGAACAAAAATTCCAACGGGCTGCCGAAGTTTCACCGGCCAACTATTCCTTTTACATGGGAGCCACAAACGATAACCTTGAAGAAATACTGAAAACAGATCCTTCGGAAGTATGCGGAATTAAGGTTTTTATGGGCTCTTCCACAGGCAACATGCTGGTTGACGACGAAAAAACGTTATCGGAAATTTTTAAAAATGCACCAACACTGGTTGCAACCCACTGCGAAGATGAAAAAACGATTCAGCAAAATAGTAAAGTGGCCCGTGAAAAATATGGCGAAAATGTTCCCATCGCAGAACATGCCAGAATCAGAAGCGATGAAGCATGTTACAAATCCTCATCAAAGGCAGTTGAACTGGCCTCGAAATTTGACACACGCCTTCACATTCTTCACCTTTCCACTGCAAAAGAGATGGACCTCTTTTCTTCCGGTGCGGTAAAAGACAAAAATATTACTTCCGAAGTTTGCGTTCATCACCTGTGGTTCGACGAACGGGATTACACTGAAAAAGGGAACTTTATAAAATGGAATCCGGCCATTAAAACGGTAAAAGACAAGGAGGCGCTTTGGGAAGCTTTACTGACAGATAAAATTGATGTAATTGCTACCGACCACGCCCCGCACACCCGCGAGGAAAAAAACAACACCTATTTTAAAGCACCGTCGGGAGGACCACTGGTGCAGCATTCACTGGTGGCTATGCTCGAAATGAGCAACAAAGGCGTAATTCCCATTGAAAAGGTCATTCAGAAAATGTGCCATGCACCGGCCGACCTGTTCCGCATCGACCGCCGGGGTTACATTCGCGAAGGCTACTTTGCCGATCTGGTACTTATCGCCCCGAATCAGTCCTGGAAAGTTTCACCGCATAATATATTGTATAAATGTGGCTGGTCGCCCTTCGAAGGCCAGGAATTTTCGCATCAGGTAATTTCCACATTTGTGAACGGGCAGGAAGTATATAAAAACGGGGATATAAAAGATGGATTATTTGGGCTGCGGCTTAATTTTTTGGTTTGATACTATTAGAAATTCTTTTCGCATTCAATGAAAAGCCTTCCTATACTAAGCCATCAACTATTTTTCTTTTTCAACTCCATCACCTTCTCCAGGTTAATTGATTCAAACAATCTCAAAATTTGCTTTTCGGTTTCATCGTAACCAACCTTGTATATTTCTTCAGCTTTATTAAAAGCAAAAGTGCTGTAATTGCGGGCTTCGGGTGGTTCAATCACAAAATCGCAAATTTGTTTGCTTTTCTCCACATTTTGCGAAATTCCCAATCGGAAAGCGCGTTCAGCTATGGTTTTTAATCCTTTTATCTTCTCCTCGGGACCATTGTGGTTAACATGAACGCCGATAAGTACCTGACATTTGTCGCGAATGGCTTCGGCGGGCAGGTTATTCAGCAAACCACCATCGACATACGTTTGGCCGTCAATTACCGGTGGTTCAAAAACTACGGGGATAGATGAAGAAGCCACTACCCACTGAAATAATTCTCCTTCCGATTTTATTTCTTCCAGTCCGCTGTTCAAATTTGTTACGGCACAGTAAAATGGTATTTTCAACGACGAAAAATCATCTTCCCCGATTAATTCATTCATCGCTGCTTTCACTTTACGCATATCAATTAAACCGCTGAAAGGCATGTGCCAGTTCACCATCCGGTGAAATTTACGTTCTAGCATTATTTTAAGCAAATCGTTGGGCGGATAGCCAGCGGCATAAAAAGCCCCAACAATTGCGCCCATGCTTGTTCCCGAAACTACCCCGGGTTTAATCCCGTATTTTTCCAGGGCTTCCAAAACTCCAATGTGTGCAATTCCGCGGGCGCCACCTCCGCTCAGGGCAATTCCGAATTTGGGGATTTCTTTTTTATACGTAGTTAAGTTCATATTATATTTGTTACATGTACCGGAATTATTCTATTCTTCAAAATTCTCAAAATTTTCTTCCGGCTAATTCAATGAAATGAAATAAACACTCATTGTTAATGTTTCTGCTAAATTAATAAATAATTGGTTGTTAAAATCCGGTGTTTATCAATACATTTTGGGATATCACTTTCATGTTAAAACTTTCCTGTAAAATTTAAAATTAAACAGTATTTAATTCCGGGTGTTACATGAAACAACAGATTTCAAATTTTAAAAACTAATTTGACCATGCGTGCAAAGCATTCATTAATTACACTCATTTTACTTGCAATTATCCATTTTTCAAATGCCCAGGATTTACCCTTTAGTTACAGTTATTCCGGCAAATCCCCCGTGTTTGAATCCTCCGGCAATATCGTCAGCATTTACCACGCTGAAGATTTTGCAGTTCTTCAATCGCATCCGGACGACGTTCAACCTGATTTTATTCCCGTCAACCAATGGGATTATAATCTTACCGGAAATTTTTCAGAAAATCCCTTGTTGGTGACCGGAGAAATAAACGGACAAAAATTTCTTATTGAAGAAGAACAGACAAGGAAATTTGAGGACGGAATTACCTTTGATCGGGAAGAAGGCGCGATGAAGTTGTACAGTATCACTTATTCCGGACTGGATATAAATTTCTCATCATGGAAAAATGATGCAGCGGTGCAGGGGTTGGAGACAAAACATGCAACATTAACCGCAGAGGTGCTTGCAACTATTCAAAACAGTGGAGGAACAGAAGATAAACTGAAAGGCATTTTTGAGCATGAGATTTGGATAACCCCGGAAATTCCTTTTTCACCGGCTGCATACAACCTGCTGATTAATACCGATACTCCGGGTTTATTTATTGAGCCTCAAAATTATACAATCACCAATGAACGACCATGGTTAACCATAGGCGATGAAATCTATGAGGAATTGAGCCGCGAATTAAAAAACAATGGAATGATTGTAAAAATGGTTTCATCCTACCGTTATACCAAAAACGATAATGAATATCAGCAGGAATCCGGAGAGCTGGAATTGAAAAATGTAAATCGTGACGCAAAAACCACTTTCCAGCCCGATGGCATTCCCGTGGTTTCTGAAGTTCTGTATAAAAAAATGAATGAAGCATCGAGGTACGCCCAGATGAGAAATGGCGAAGCACCGGATGCTGGCGATTTCAAAATAGCACTGAAAAATCAGGGGAATTACACAGGGAATGCTTTCTTTCAAAGCACAAATCAGTTTTTTGCTTTGCGCACGCAAATCCGAACTCAGGAGGGCGATACATTGAACCTTGTTTTGCTGAAAATCGATACACAGCTTCCGGACACGGGAAAGCAGGAATTGTCCGGTTCAGCCATTGAATCCATCCGCACCCAAATGAGACAAGGCCCGCCGGAGGGTTTTACCCAACAGTTTTTTGTTGGCGGAACCCTGAAAAGTGAAAATGAAACATTATACTTTATCTCGCCTGCGGAAGGTTCGCTCACCCTGGATGAAGTCACGGATGAAGAGATTTCTGGCGCTTTTAATCTTGAATTGAATTCAGCAAAAATTGCAGATTATAAGGTAATAAAGACATTGGAGAAACTCGAAGGGGAATTTGAAGCCGTTTTACTGAATTGATTCATTTCGGGTGCCGGAGGCAGGAAATAATTTTTCATTTGCCAACAAAATGAGCACATCAGTCACCGATTCATTCTTTCTTTTTATTTTTGCCAAAATTTTCAGGGAAATTTGGAGCCTGTAACATTTCTGAAATACTTTAAGGGACAGAAACATTTTGCCGACATGGCAAAAAAACTCGCTGCCCCCCCGGGTGAAAAAATTCACCTGCAGGGGATTATTGGCTCTGCCAAAACCATATTGACAGCCAACCTCTTTCAGGAACTGCAGCAAAACATGGTACTTCTGCTCAACGACCGCGAAGAAGCCGCCTATTTTTACGACGACCTGAACAACCTCGGACTTGGAGAAATCGCACTGTTTTTTCCGTCGTCGTACAAACGCTCCATTCAGTACGGGCAGCCTGAGCAGGAAAATATTGTGCAACGGACAGAAACGCTGAACAAATTGCGCGATGCAGAAACCACCAACTTTGTAATAACCTACCCCGAGGCACTGATTGAGACCGTAATTTCGCAGCCTAACCTCGAACAAAACACGTTGCAGGTGTCCAAAGGCGATAAAATTTCCACCGATTTCATTAACGAATTTCTGTATGAATACGGTTTCGAGCGGGTGGATTTTGTTTATGAACCCGGTCAGTTTGCGGTGCGCGGAAGCATCGTTGATGTATTTTCCTATTCCAACGAAGATCCCTACCGCCTCGATTTTTTTGGCGACGAGGTGGAGTCCATCCGCAGTTTCAACATCGACAACCAGATTTCAAAAGAGACCTTCAAAAAAATAACCGTTGTCCCCAACATTCAAAATGAAAAGCTGGAAGGCAACCGGGTTTCGTTGTTTGAATTTCTTCCGGAAAACACATTGTATTTTGGCGACAGCATGAATCAGTGCTTTCACCAGGTAAACGACATTCACCGGCAATCTATCCTTGCCAAAGCCGAAGAGGAAAATTTGCCGGAGCGGATTGTTACGGGCGACGCACTGATAAAGCAACTGCAAAACAAAACCGTTTGCGACTGGGGTACCGATCATTGTTTTGAGCCGGATTCGATTTTTAAATTTTCCAATGCCCGCCAACCGGTTTTCAACAAAAATTTCGATTTGCTGGGTGAAAATCTGGAAGAACACCAAAACAACGGATACTCAGTTTTTATCCTTTCGAACCAGGAAAAACAAATAGAACGGTTGCAGGCCATTTTCCGCGACATCAAAGCTACAGTGCATTTCACTCCGGTGAATTTTACGTTGCACGAAGGTTTTGTCGATCACGATTTAAAAATCTGCTGTTACACCGACCACCAGATTTTTGAACGCTACCACAGGTTTAAGCTAAATACCCGGAAAGCGCAGCGCGAGGCCATTTCCATGAAGGAACTGAATATGCTGCATCCGGGTGATTACGTTGTGCATATCGAACACGGCATCGGGAAATTTGCCGGCCTGGTGCGCACCGAAATAAACGGAAAAATGCAGGAGGCCATCCGGCTGACCTATAAAAACAACGATTCGCTTCTGGTGAATATTCATTCGCTGCACCGCATTTCGAAATACAAAGGCAAGGACGGTTCCGAGCCTACGCTGAACAAACTGGGCACCGGCGCGTGGCAGAAAATGAAAAACCGTACCAAAGCCAAGGTGAAGGATATTGCCAAGGAGTTGATTGCTCTGTATGCCGAACGCCTGGCTGAAAAAGGTTATGCTTTCACTCCCGATTCGTACCTGCAAACCGAGCTGGAAGCTTCATTCATTTACGAAGACACGCCCGACCAGGAAAAAGCCACCGCCGCAGTGAAAGAAGACATGGAAAAACAAATTCCCATGGATCGGCTGGTGTGCGGCGATGTGGGTTTCGGCAAAACCGAAGTGGCCATTCGGGCAGCTTTTAAAGCCGTAACCGACAGCAAGCAAGTAGCGGTGCTGGTTCCCACCACCATTCTGGCATTGCAGCACTACAAAACTTTTTCCGACCGGCTCTCCGATTTTCCGGTGCGCGTGGAATACATCAGCCGGTTTAAATCCTCAGCCCAGATAAAACAAACCCTTGCCGACCTTGCTGCCGGAAAAGTCGATATCCTCATCGGTACGCACCGTTTGGTGAGCAAAGACGTAAAATTCAAGAATCTGGGACTGCTCATCATCGACGAGGAGCAGAAATTCGGGGTTTCAGTAAAAGAAAAGTTGAAAAGGCTGAAGGTGAATGTGGACACGTTGACGCTAACCGCCACACCGATTCCGCGTACGTTACAATTTTCGCTGATGGGCGCCCGCGATTTGTCCATCATTCAAACTCCGCCGCCAAACCGTTACCCTATTATTACCGAAGTGCACGGTTTTAACGAGCAACTCATTCGTGAAGCCATTTTATACGAAGTGGCCCGCAACGGGCAGGTGTTTTTTATTCATAACCGGGTGCAAAATATTGTGGAAGTGGAAGCCACCATCAAACGGATTGTGCCGGGAGTTTCCACCGCCGTAGGGCACGGCCAGATGGAAGGCCATCAACTGGAAAAGGTGATGCTGGGCTTCATCAACGGCGATTACGATGTGCTGGTTGCTACCACAATTATCGAATCGGGACTGGATATCCCCAACGCCAACACCATGATTATCAACCATGCCGAAAACTACGGACTGAGCGATTTACACCAGTTACGCGGCCGTGTGGGGCGTTCCAACAAAAAGGCGTTTTGTTACCTGATTACCCCACCGCTGGCAACAGTTAGTTCCGAAGCCCGGCGCCGGCTGAAAGCCATCGAAGAATTTTCGGATTTGGGCAGTGGCTTTAATATTGCCATGCAGGACCTCGACATTCGCGGAGCAGGAAACCTGCTGGGTGCCGAGCAGAGCGGTTTTATTGCCGACATCGGATTCGAAACCTATCACCGCATCCTCAACGAGGCAGTTCAGGAACTGCGACAGGAAGAGTTTAAAGGTGTATTTAAGGAAGGAGACCAGAAACAGGCGGAAGCTTTCATGAAAATTAACTTCACGCAGGATTGCCAAATCGATACCGACATGGAACTGCTTTTCCCGCAGGATTACATTCCCGGAAGTTCAGAACGTATGCTGCTGTACCGTGAATTGGACAACATTGAAGACCAACAACAACTGGTAAAGTTTCGCAGCGGATTGGAAGACCGGTTTGGTGAACTCCCTGCAGAAACCCGCGAACTGATCGAAGTGGTGAAACTTCGCTGGAAAGCCATCGAAATGGGCATGGAAAAAATCATTCTGAAAGAAGGTAAAATGATTTGCCTTTTCATTTCCGACCAGCAGTCGCCGTTTTACCAGTCGGCACTGTTCATGAAAATTGTTCAGTACGTGCAAAAAGGCAAGACCAAAGGCCAAATGCGGGAGAAAAACCATAAACTCACCCTCACGTTTTCCAACGTACCGAATGTGGAAACCGCCAGGTATATTTTGGAGGAGATGATAGAAGAAGTCATTCAAAAAAACTGAACAAAAGCCTAAACATTTTTCTTAAATTTGCCCTTTCTCAAATTTAACCTTTTAGTATTTCATTAGTCAAACCAGCTTAGAAAAGAAATAAACCAATTAAAAATTCATATAATAAGTTAATAACGTGGCAACAAAAAACATTTTCAGAATTTCCATTACCATAATTCTGGTGCTGGTATTGGCAGGTATTATTTTTTACCCAAAATTAAAACCAATGTTCAGTTCGGGCAAGGGAGACGGTCCGCTGCCGGGCATGCGCGGAAGAGGTGCAGGCCAGCCGCTTTATACTAGTGGTTATATTCTTGTACCAACAAAGTTAAATGAAATGGTAAACAGCACCGGCTCGCTGTTGCCCGACGAAGAAGTGGATTTGGCTTTTGAAACATCTGGCAAGGTGGTAGGATTATTTTTTGAAGAGGGCAGAAGAGTGCAAAAAGGAGAATTGCTGGCAAAAATTAACGACAAACCGTTACAGGCGCAGCTGCTAAAACTTCAGGCGCAAAAAAAACTGGTTGAGGAACGGGAATACCGTCAACGGCAGTTGCTCGACCGCGACGCCATAAGCCGCGAAAGCTACGACCAGGTGGCCACCGAACTACAGTCGATTGAAGCCGACATGATGCTGATTGAAGCCCGCATTGCCGAAACTGAATTGCGCGCCCCATTTGATGGCAGCGTAGGATTAAGAATGATTTCTGAAGGTGCTTTTGCCACCACACAAACCAAAATCATCCGGCTGGTAAAAACCCGCCCGTTAAAAATCGAATTTTCTATTCCCGAACGGTATTCAGGCGAAGTGAATCCCGGCTTTCCCATTACTTTTGTGGTGGATGGTTTTCCCGAACCATTCGAAGCAAAAGTATATGCCATCGACCCGAAAGTAAATGTCAACACCCGCACAATTCTAGTAAGGGCACTCTACCCCAACACAAACGAAGAATTAAAACCCGGTCGTTTTGCCAGTGTAAAGGCGCGCCTTTCAGAAATTGAAAACGCAGTGTCGATACCTACTGAAGCACTGATTGCGGAAATGTCGGGTGAAAAAGTTTTCATTTACAAAAACGGCAAGGCAAAAGAAGTTAAAGTGGAAACCGGATTGCGCACCGAGTCGCATATCCAAATCCGCGAAGGCTTAAATTTTGGTGACACACTGCTCACCACGGCAATTCTGCAGCTCAGGGAAGATCTCCCGATTCAACTCGATACTTTGGTAACCAATCAACATTTAGTAAACGAAGAAATACAATGAGCCTTTCATCACTCAGTATAAAACGTCCTGTACTGGCAACAGTTTTCTCGCTTGTCATTTTATTATTTGGTGGAATCGGGATGACATTTCTGGGTGTCAGGGAATTTCCGAGTGTCGATCCGCCCATTATTTCTGTAAGTACCTCCTACCCCGGCGCCAACTCCGATGTAATTGAGTCGCAAATTACCGAGCCACTGGAGCAGTCGATTAACGGTATTCCCGGAATTCGAACGCTAACCAGTAGCAGCAGCCAGGGAAGAAGTCGGATTACCGTAGAATTTGAATTGTCGGTTGACCTGGAAACGGCCGCCAATGACGTGCGTGATAAAGTTTCGCAGGCGCAGCGTTTTCTGCCACGCGACTGCGACCCGCCAACGGTTTCGAAAGCCGACGCAGATGCCAGCCCCATTCTGATGGTAGCTGTTAAAAGCCCGAAACGTTCGCTGCTCGAACTTTCAGAAATTGCCGAACTGACATTTAAAGAACAACTTCAAACTGTTTCCGGAGTAAGTTCTGTAAGCATTTGGGGAGAAAAACGCTATGCCATGCGCATCTGGCTCGATCCGGCAAAACTGGCTGGTTACCAGATGACACCTCTGGATGTACGAAATGCACTGCAACGGGAAAATGTGGAGCTTCCTGCCGGAAGTATAGAAGGGAACACCACCGAACTTACCATCCGCACCCTGGGTTTGATGACCACGCCCGAAGAATTCAATAACCTGATTTTAAAACAGGAAGGGGGCCAGATCATCAGGGTTCGCGACATTGGCCGGGCCGAACTGGGCCCTGAAGACCTCCGCGGAATCATGAAAATGAATGATGTACCCATGGTGGCCACGGTAATTATTCCGCAACCGGGAGCTAACCATATCGATATTGTTGATGATGTTTACGAGCGGCTGGATTTCATAGAAAAAGACCTTCCCGACGATGTTGAAATAGAAATCGGATTCGACAATACTGATTATATCCGTTCATCCATCCGCGAAGTACAAACCACTATTTATGTAGCTTTCTTTTTGGTGGTGGTAATTATTTTCTTTTTCCTTCGCGACTGGCGGACTACAATTATTCCCATGCTCGTAATCCCGATTGCACTGATTGGTTCATTTTTCATCATGTACCTGGCCGGGTTTACCATTAACGTGCTCACGCTTTTGGCCATTGTTCTTTCCATCGGACTGGTGGTTGACGATGCCATTGTGATGATGGAAAACATCTATGTAAAAATTGAACGCGGGATGTCGCCCAAACAGGCAGGACTCGAAGGCGCCAATGAAATATTTTTTGCCATTATTGCCACTACCATTACACTGGTTGCAGTTTTCTTCCCCATTGTTTTTCTGGAGGGAATGACCGGAAGGTTATTCCGCGAATTCAGCATTGTAATTGCCGGTGCCGTTGCCATTTCATCATTTGTTGCCCTGACTTTTACACCCATGCTTTCAACCAAGCTATTAAAATCGAGGCATAAACACAACCGATTTTACAACTGGAGCGAAAAATACTTTGTGCAACTAAACAAATTCTACCAGCGTGGGCTCGAAAAATTTTTGCAGCGCAAATACTTATCGCTTGCAATTCTTGTTTTTTCAGGAATATTGATAGCTGTTTTATGGAGTGTTATTCCTGCGGAAATGTCACCACTGGAAGACCGTTCGCAATTCAATGTAAACGTAAGTACACCCGAGGGTTCAACCTACGAGTTTAACTACGACTATGTGGAAGACATTGGTGAATTGGTAAAAGACGAAGTGCCCGAAGCCCAAAACATTATTACCCTGGTGAGGGGCAGCTGGGCTTTTGTACGCACCGCTTTGGTCAAGCCCTCAGAACGCGAACGCTCGCAGCAGGAGATTGCAAGTGACCTTTCTGCTGAACTTAGTAAAAAAACAAAGGCAAGGGCCGGAATTGTTCAGCAATCCACATTTGGAGGTAGGCGCGCACGCCAGCCCATCCAATATGTATTGCAGGCTCCATCCATTGACAAGTTACGCGAAATACTACCGGTTTTTATGACCGAAGTTCAAAATAATCCGATTTTTGTTCAGGCCGATGTAAACCTGAAATTTACCAAACCCGAGCTCCAAATTGAAATTAACCGCGATAAAGCCAATATGCTGGGTGTTTCCACTCAAAATATCGGGCAAACCCTGCAACTTGCGCTTAGCGGACAACGCTTCGGTTATTTTATAATGAACGGAAAGCAATACGAAATTCTGGGTGAACTTCCGCGCCAGGAGCGGAACAAACCACTTGATCTGAAATCGCTTTATGTACGTAACAACTCAGGAGAAATGATTCAGCTCGACAATTTTGTGACACTCCGTGAAACCACTGCCCCGCCGCAGCTCTACCGGTACAACCGTTTTGTATCGGCTACCATTTCATCCAACCTGGCAAACGGTTACACAATTAGTGATGGAATTGAAGAAATGGACAGAATTGCAGCAACCGTACTCGACGATTCATTTCGTACGGCACTCGACGGCGACTCGAAAGACTTTATGGAAAGTTCATCGAGCCTGATGTTTGCATTTGTGCTCGCCATTGTACTTATTTTCCTGGTGCTTTCGGCCCAGTTCGAAAGTTTTAAAGACCCGATTATTGTAATGATGACCGTTCCGCTGGCACTAACCGGCGCACTGATTTTTATGTGGTATTTTAATATTACCATGAATATTTTCAGCCAGATTGGTATAATCATGCTTATTGGGTTGGTTTCCAAAAACGGGATTTTGATTGTGGAATTTGCCAACCAGCGAAAAGCAGCAGGCATGAAAAAGCTGGAAGCCATCAGGTATGCTTCATCAGCCCGTTTCCGCCCGATTTTAATGACCAGCCTGTCAACAATTTTAGGCATTTTGCCTCTTGCTATGGGACTGGGTGAAGGCGCACAAAGCCGCGTGGCAATGGGTACTGCGGTGGTTGGAGGCTTGCTTATTGCAACTTTTCTCACCTTATATGTGGTACCCGGTATTTACCTGTTAATTTCAAGTGAATCAAAAAATATTAATGACGATGCTGTTAAACCTGATGATGTTGAAGAAACTGCATAGAATTAGAAAGTACTTTTGGGCCATGCTGGTTTTTATTGTACCCGGAAATAGTATGGCGCAGGAAATTTACGACCTGGAAAAATGTGTGATTACAGGTCTTGAGCAAAATTTTTCGGTAAAAGTGGCCCGCAACCGCGAAAAAATTGCCGACCAAAACTATACGCGGGGAAATGCAGGATTTTTACCCACCGTAACCACCACCAACCGGTTGGGCGGGAATGTTACTTCCACCACGCAAACAATGAACGACGGTTCAAAAAACCAGTCAAATGGGATTCACAACACCACCGGATCGGCAGCCATCAATCTCAACATGACCCTTTTCAACGGGTTTAACGTGCAAACTACGTATCAAAAACTCAGCGAATTAAAGCAAATGGGAGAATTGAGTTCTCAAATGTCGATGGAAAATCTGGTGGCAGAAATTGTAGCCGAATACCATTATTACATTCAGCAATTGAATTTTCAGGAGAATATGGAATATGCCGTTTCGCTTTCGCGGGAGCGGGTTCGCATTGATGAAGACCGGTATTTACTGGGTGCCTCATCGAAACTGGAATTACTGCAGTCAATTGTTTACCTGAATGCCGACAGCTCTCGCCTTGCAAGGCAAAAAGAGGCCATTCTCGAATCGGAAGTCCGGTTAAAAAAACTTATGGCACTGGAAAACCTTGAAGATGAAATCAGATTACAGGATACTTCCATCGTGTTCAACCCTGATTTGCACTATGCTGATTTACTGGACGCAACCCTCGATTTAAACACCAGTCTGCAGATTGCCAAAAAAAATCAGGTTATCTCAGAACTCGATCACAAAATCATTTCGTCAAGATCTTATCCCTACCTGAACCTCTCATCAGGATATAATTATTCTTACCGGGGTTACGGAACAGGTACAATAAGCGACTACGGAGAACTGGCGCTCAGCAACCAGCAAAGTGGTTCATTCAACTATGGCGTCACACTGGGAATGGATATTTTTGATGGCCACAATCGTCGTCGTGAAAAAGCAAATGCGCTTATTGAAGTGGAAAACAAAACTTATCAATTCCAGGAAATTGAACAGGATATTAAAGCCGAACTCCTTACGGTTTATTATGCCTACGAGAACAACCTGCAGTTGGTACAGATGGAAGAACAAAACCTGGAGGTGGCGCGCGAAAACCTTGAAATCGCACTGGAACGTTACCGCCTGGGGGCCCTGTCGGGAATTGAACTTCGCGAAGTACAAAAAAGCCTGCTCGATGCCGAAGAGCGACTCATCTCCGTAAAATTCCAGACAAAACTGGCCGAAATTTCATTGCTCCAGATTGCCGGCAAAATAATGGATTACGTGTAGCTTTTATTCGTACTCCTGAATAATTACCCCTGCCATTCGCAATAAAGCGGTATGAGAATCGATAAAATTATAAATAGCTTCCAGTTTTTGTTGGGCTGCATCCAGGTAAATGTTTTGCACATCGCGAAAATTAAATGAATTGATAGTGCCCGTTTCATATTTTTCACGCGAAATTTCAAGGTTTAATGCTGCCGCTTCCATGTTT
>JBNJGR010000055.1:0-14432 GCA_051747885.1 Bacteroidota bacterium
GGAAGTTGCCGGTAACGAATCACTGAAACCGGCAACCGGGGAAAACCGAAACCCGTTTTTTGAAACTCCTGAAATCAAAAAACCACTGATTTCAGAAGCAGCTGAGCTGAATCCGGTAACCCTGGCACCAACAAACCTCTACGACATTCAAACCGAAAAAGGAAAAACATATATTTTAAAATACAAACAGTGAAATCAATAAAAATCTGCATAAAAATGAAAAAATTTAAGTTGAACCACAGTTTTACAAAACCCGTACGCATTACTTTGCTGGCTGCCATTTTCTCACTATGTACTTTTTCAGGCTTCACAGGAGACAGATCTTCAGCCGGTCAAAACCAACCTGAAAACAATCCTGTGTTCACCCAATTTGTGTACGAGGGAAACGACCAGGTTTATAAAAACCATCCGCTGGAAGAAGATGAATTTTACAATCCTATTTTGCAGGGATGTTATCCCGATCCTTCCATCGTCCGCAAAGGCAACGACTATTTCATGGTGCATTCTACGTTTGCCATGTTTCCGGGCGTACCCATTTTTCATTCGAAAGATTTGGTGAACTGGACACAAATCGGGCATGTGCTTGACCGAAAATCGCAACTGAAAGTGCACGACGCGGGGATCGCCGCCGGTATTTTTGCGCCTGCCATCAAATACAATCCGAATAACGATACGTTTTACATGATTACCACGCAGTTTGCCGGCAATTTTGGAAACATCGTGGTAAAAACGAAAGACCCCTTCGAGGGCTGGAGCGACCCCTATAAACTCGATTTCAACGGAATCGATCCCTCCATGTTTTTCGACGACGACGGCAAAGCCTACGTGGTACACAACGATGCGCCGGATCGGGGGAAAGAGTTGTACAACGGTCACCGGGTGATTAAAATCTGGGATTACGATGTGGAAAACGACCAGGTAATTGCCGGCACCGACAAAATAATTGTTGACGGCGGGGTGGACCTTTCGGAAAAACCGATTTGGATTGAAGCGCCGCATATTTACAAGAAAAACGGCCGCTACTATTTAATGTGTGCCGAAGGAGGCACCGGCGGCTGGCACAGCGAAGTGATTTTTGTGAGCGACAATCCGCGCGGCCCCTACAAACCGGCCGCCAACAACCCCATTCTTTCGCAACGGTATCTGAATCCCAATCGTGCCAACAAAGTGGACTGGGCCGGCCATGCCGATTTGGTGAAAGGACCCAACGGAGAACAGTATTACGGTGTTTTTCTGGGAGTTCGGCCCAACGAAAAAGAAAGGGTGAACACGGGTCGTGAAACGTTTATCCTTCCGGTTGACTGGAGCGGGGAATTTCCGGTGTTCGAAAATGGTTTAATTCCGATGGAACCCAAACTGAGAATGCCCGAAGGCGTTGTAAACAAGACCGGACAAGACGGATTTTTCCCCAACGGAAATTTCACGTTTGCCGAAAATTTTTCGTCAGAAAAGCTCGATTACCGCTGGATTGGAATGCGTGGCCCACGCGAGGATTTTATAACTGTAACTAATAGCGGACTGGAAATAACTCCGTTCGATAAGAACATAAAAGCTGTTGCGCCCATTTCTTCACTTTTTCAACGGCAGATGCACAAAACTTTTACTGCAACCGCAACAGTAAACTATAAACCGAAATCAGAAAATAATTTGGCCGGCCTGGCTTGCTACCAAAGCGAACAGTTCAACTATGTTTTCGGTATCACAAAAAAGGACAATGATTTTTATTTGTTGCTTGAACGAACCGAAGATGGTGAATCTGAAATAATTGCAAGCACTAAAATAGATGTAACACAACCTGTGCAGTTACAGGTAAAAGCCGATGGAGACGATTACAACTTCAATTATGCAATTGACGAAGGCGATTTTAAAAATGTTGGAGGAACTGTTTCCGGCGATATTCTTTCCACCAACGTAGCCGGAGGTTTTACCGGAACTTTAATTGGATTGTATGCTACTTCAGCTAATGATGCACAACCTGAATAATTATGAAGACTTCATTATTAATCCTGATTAGCCTTTTAACCCTCGTTTACGGAAATTCAGTACTTGCACAAAACCGTGCAAAAAATCCAATCATTCATGCCGATGTGCCTGACATGTCGATGATTCGCGTAGGTGACACGTATTACATGAGCAGCACTACCATGCACATGAGTCCGGGTGTTCCCATCATGAAATCGAGCGACCTGGCGAACTGGAAAATTGTCAATTACTGTTACGACACGCTGGATGATGTGGATGCACTCAATCTTGAAAACGGCAAAAATGCCTACGGAAGCGGTTCGTGGGCGAGCTGCATCAGATACCACAATGACACCTATTACGTAAGTACGTTTGCCGGAACCACCAACAAAACGTACATCTATTCAACTAAAGACATCGAAAACGGGCCGTGGAAAAAAATTTCATTCAGTCCGAGTTACCACGACCATACCATTTTTTTCGATGACGACGGAAAGATTTACATGATTTGGGGTGTTGGCCGGCTGATGATGGTGGAATTGAAAGAAGACCTTTCGGGAGTGAAAGAAGGAACCGAGCGGGTTCTGATTGAAAACGCCAGCGAGCCTGCAGGCGACAACATCATGCTGCCTGCCGAAGGTTCGCAGCTTTTTAGGGTGAACGGGAAATACTACCTATTCAACATCACCTGGCCACGAGGTGGTATGCGCACCGTAATCATTCATCGTGCCGATAAAATTACCGGCCCCTGGGAAAGCCGGCTGGCATTGCAGGACCGGGGCATCGCACAGGGCGGATTAATTGATACACCTGATGGTGACTGGTATGCCTACCTCTTCCGCGATTACGGTTCGGTGGGTCGCATTCCTTACCTGGTTCCTGTAACGTGGGAAGATGGCTGGCCGGTGCTGGAAACTGACGGAAAAGTACCTGACGAACTGGACCTTCCGGCAAATAAAGGATTAATTCCGGGAATTGTGGCCTCCGACGATTTCAAACGCAAAAGAGGAGAACCCGATTTGCCGCTGGTGTGGCAGTGGAACCACAATCCCGAAAACGAATTTTGGTCGGTGAACCGCAAGAAGGGTTACCTGCAACTGAAAACCGGACGTGTTGACGACAACTTTCTTCAGGCTAAAAATACGCTTACCCAAAGAACCATCGGGCCTGAATGTTCCGGCTCGACCGCTATTGATGTTTCAAACATGAAAGAAGGCGATTTTGCAGGGCTGGTTTTGTTGCAGAAAAAATATGGACAGGTAGGCGTGAAGTACGAAAACGGCGAAAAGAAAATTGTGATGGTGAGCGCTCAAACTGAGGAGCCTGTTGAGGTTGAAAGCCTGCCGCTGGGACAGGATAAAGTTTACCTGAAAGCAGAAGGTGATTTCAGAAACCGCAAAGATGTGGCTGATTTCTACTACAGCCTGAATGGCAAAAAATGGACAAAAATCGGGTCGCAACTGAATATGGAATACACGCTTCCGCACTTTATGGGCTACCGTTTCGGACTGTTCAATTTTGCAACTCAAACAATCGGCGGGTATGTTGATTTTGATTATTTCAAGATAAACGATAACGTATCGGGGATGAATTGAAGTTTTTTATTGATAAAACGCGCACCAAAAACCCAGCTGACAATTCCTGCCTGGGTTTTTTACTTCGGTAAAAGACTCAGGCAAGAAATTCAGCCCCTTTCTTAAATACTTTGTCGAATGCGGATTTAAGCTCACCGCGGTCGATCCTGCCATTCTCCGGGAAGGGCGATTCATGCGAATATTCAAATGGAAAATCCATCACCTCAAAACATTCCCCTGCCCGCTGTTTTCCCATGCAGGCCTCTACTCCACTAAAAGGCATCACCTTATCTTTTAAAAGAGAAATACCCGTAATCCTGCTTTTTTGACTTTCAAAAAATGTTTCCCTCTCATTTCGGTCAACATCAGGCTTTATCATTGATTTAAAAGACTGAAACAAGATATCATTCGTATTATTTTTTGATATCTGTCGGTTATATCCCGTTTCGATCCAATTTTCGCAATAAAATTGCAACAAACGGTTATAGGCTTGTTTATCCATAATATATTTCGATTCTCCATACATATTACTGAAAATTGCACCACCACAAAAAATGAAAAGGCGCGATGCAGAAAACAGTTTTCCAGGATTGGCCATCAAAAGTATTTCGGCCAGAAAAGAACCAATCGAATAGCCAAAAAAATCCATAGTTGTTCCTTTCCTGAAAAGCGGGTGCCTGCCATTTGAGATTTGTGAGGCCAACTGAAAAATGTCTTCAACTGTCTGTTTTCCTGAATTATAGAAACGAAGAGGCTCTTCTGTCAATCGCTCACTTATTGCCGCGTTGGCAAAACTTAGTGAGCTGAAATCCCCATCTGCCTTTTTTCGTTTTTCAATTAACCTGGTCATCTTTCTCGGATCGCTCCATTCAGAAGGCCTTCTGTTAATATGAAATGCAATAGGAAAAAGAATTACCGGTTTGCGTGTTGAGGCAGCCAGGTATTCAGCCCAGGAAATATATTTATCCCAGCTCTGCTCATTTAGTCCGTGAAGCAACATTATACACGAGTTGTTATTGTTGTTAACCGGAACAATTACAGAATAATGAAAATACCGGTTTTCTGATATGGTAGAATCATAAGCCAGGAATTCATTTTTTCCGTTTAACCCAGAGGCTGAAAATTCAGAACGGAACGAAAAATTCAATGTTTTCAATGCGGACTTCCTTGTGAAATTTTTCATCAGCAACCGCCTTGGAAATTTATTTTGAACCAGTGGATGTTGTTTTGTTTGCATAACTTTTTATTAGAGCGAACAAAAACAGATTGTTCCGCTACAAATAAAAGCCGGCAAAACTCCATGTGCAAAATAATGGGTCTTACGCCTCTGAAAGGGGAGAAAATCGATTCTACAGGGACAAAATGTATTTATTTGGGATGAAATCCGATGAAAGAATAATTAAAATGATTGCAAAAAGTTAGCGAATCGGCTAACTTTACAGGAACATAAAACATTTTTTGCGAATTGCAGGCCAACAACTATTTTTCAAAAAAAAATGAATCAAAAAATTCCGGAATACCTGTATGAAAAGGAAAATATCACAAGGCTGATAATTTACACTGCATTGTTTGCCCTTGTTTTTATCAATATTTATCAGCCCTTCGATTCACGCAACTGGTTTCCCATATCTGAAGAAATGTTCCTGGTTTTTTCAAGCCTGGTTATTCTCACTGGTGTTTTGGTAGTACTGATAAGCCGGGTTATCATGCACCACTATGCCCGGCGCAACGGGCTGTTTTTCTGGCAATATGCATTCTGGATTTTGGCTGAAATTTTTGCCATGGCCATGTTCTACACACTTTTCCAAAGCATTATCCTTGACGACAAGCGGCTTTTCAGCGATATGCTGCGGCAATCCATCATAAATACTTCGCTTGTATTGTTGCTTCCTTATTCCATTTTATGGCTGTACTTTGCCCTGAAAGACCGGAATACAAAGCTGGCCACACTGAGCAACAAAGAGATGGAAGAAGGGCATCCAGGGAAACAAATGTTTAATTTCAGAGATGAAAAAAAGGATCTCAGGTTCTCTGTGGCAAGCGAGCAGGTGTTTTGGATTGAAGCGGCCGACAATTATGTAAAAATACATTACCAGAACAAAGGGAAACCTGCCACCTTCATGATAAGAAACACGCTGAAAAAAATTGAAGAAGATTTTTCCGACACGCCTCTTGTGCGCTGCAACCGCTCGGTCATTGTAAATTTCGACCGGGTAAAAATTCTCCGGAAAGAGCAGGAAGGTTTTTTTCTGAGCCTCGACTCCGAAGCAGCCCCCGACATTCTTGTATCAAAAACCTACGCCGACAAAGTTCTGATGCGATTTTCAGAACAGTACTCCGGTTAATGGTCAGTACCACCTCCATTCCAGCCAATTTTCTGCGCTACCATAAATGAGCAAGAAGTTATTTTTTCATTGCCTCCAAAACGCGTTGAGGTGTTAAAGGCATCCGGAATACACGTGCCCCGCAGGCATCGAAAACGGCATTGGCAATGGCGCCGCCAACCGAAATAATAGCGGGTTCTCCCCCTCCCTGCGCCGGTTCATCCATTGCATCCACATAAACCGATTCAATTTTCTCAGGAATCATTGAAAATACGGGCAGTTGATAATCGTTAAAGTTATCGTCTTTCACTTCGCCCCAGTCAAATTCAATATCTTCGGTGAGCGAATAGCCCAACCCCATATTCACGCATCCTTCAGCCTGAATATCGGCTCCGGCAGGATTGACAACCTGTCCCATGTCCTGACCTACCACTGCACGAATTACTTTCACCTCTCCGGTTGATTTATCCACTTTCACCTCAGCAATAATGGTCACAAAAGTTCCGGCGTCGAAACCAACGGCAATACCTTTGCCGTGATCTTCAGGAAGAGGGGCTGACCAGTCAAATTTATCGGCAGCCACTTTTAACGAACGCAACGCCCGGTTATCACTTATATTTTTCAACCGGAACTCCAGCGGATCCATTCCTATTTTATGTGCCATGATATCGATATGCGACTCGCGGGCAAATGTGTTGGTTGGATTGCCCGGCGCACGCCAGGCTCCTGTGCCAAACGGATGGACATTTTCGCCCTCATAAGTTGTTGTTTTATGGTTTGAAACTCCATAAAACGGATCGGTTCCACGGGAGCCGGAACAATAGGCGTTAAAGTCGAAATAAGTCATTGTTCCGTCGTTTGTCATTCCTGAATTGATTTTAACCACTGCCGCCGCACGAAACATATCATACATAAATTCTTCCTCGCGGGTCCACATTAACTGAATGGGCGTACCTTCCATTTCTTTGGCAATACGTGCAGCTTCAAGTGCCTGCTGATTGTAAATTTTACCTCCAAATCCACCACCTAAAAAAATTTGTTTCAGATGCACCTGTTCGAGCGGTAAATCAAGCTGTTCGGAAATTTGCTCGCGGGTGCCAAAAGGAGTTTGCGACGAAGCCCACATGGTCATTTTCCCATCTTCAAAAATTGCAGTTGCAGCGTGTGTTTCAATCGATGCATGGGCTTTGTACCCGTCGTGGTATTCTTCATCAAAATGAATATCGGCTTCTTCCTCTCCGCTATCCAGGTCTCCTCCGCTGTGTTCCACTTTCCCGTTGGTTGCCGTTTGAAGAATGTGTTTAAAAATGGTTTCATTGTCTGCCTTCGATGGTTGGGTTTCCCATTTTGTTTCAATGGCATTAACAGCTTCTTCTGCTTTTTCAGGATGGGCATGCAAAGCCACAATAAAGTCGCCATCTTTCAGAACAGTTACGCCATCCATTTCTTCTGTTTTTGAAGTATCGGAAGAAACCAGTTTTGCGCCATGTGCCGGCGGCCTCACAATACGCGCATACAACATACCGGGACGCTGAATGTCGGCAGCATAAAGTGCTTTGCCGGTCACTTTTTCTTTGGCATCGAGCCTCAGGAACGATTTCCCGATATAATCAAATTCAGCAGGTTCTTTCAATTCCGGTTTCTCATCCAGCGACCGAACGATTTTCTTTCCTTTTGTCAATTCTTCATATAAAATACTTTTGCTTCTGTCGTTTTTCACAAAAATTTTCCCTCCGGAAGCCTCCAGCTGATTTTCAGGAACTTCGAGTTTTTCAGCAGCCAGTTCGATTAAAACCAGTCGGGCCTCGGCAGCTGCTGCCCGGATAATGGGACCGTGAAAACGGGTTGTCAACGACCCCCAGGTGCCTGCATCATAAGGAACCAGGTCGGTGTCGCCCATAATCATATCAACATTTTCAAGCTCAACTTCCAGCTCGTCGGCCAATTCCTGTGCCAGCGAGGTATTGATACCCTGCCCCATTTCAATTTTACCCGTGAAGCAGTCCACTTTCCCGTCTTCCCGCACTCTCAAATAAGCGTTAAATTCGGGATAGTCATCCTGATCCGAAGGGTTCATTGCCCTGGAAAAAGCCATCTTGCTAAGCGAAAAAACAATGATAATTCCGCCACCAAGTTTTTTTATAAACTCGCGCCTGTCAAATTTCACAGGAGGAGTGTTAACATCTCTGAAGTATAATTTATCAATCTTATCCGGTTTCATAGTTTTGGTTCTCCTTTCATCATTTTTGACGCTGATTCAACTGCTTCGATTATCCGGGTATGGGCGCCGCAACGGCAAAGGTTTTCTTCCATCCCATTCAAAATATCATGGCGCGAAGGCTCGGGGTTGCGCCTCAGTAAACCCACTGCATTCATAATCATGCCCGGGGTGCAGTAACCGCACTGGAATGCATCGTGATCCACAAATGCCTGCTGGACCGGGTGAAGCTGGCCATCTTTTTCGAGGCCTTCGATGGTCGTAATTTCAGCATCCTGAATATCATCGAGATAAATGCCGCAGGAGCGAACCGGGTCGTCGCCCCAAAGAACAGTGCACGCCCCACAGTAGCCGAGGCCGCAGGCGTATTTTGTTCCGGTTAAGTTGAACTGTGTCCGCAACGCCCAAAGAAGCGAGGCATTTCCTTCGTATGCTGCTTCCACTTTTTTTCCATTCAGTTCAAACTGAACTTTCTTTTCCATATTATTTTCAGTTTTTATTGGTTTCAAAATCATAATCGTCGGGAGTGTCAATATCACGGAGTATTTCAGGCTTTCCGCATTCTTCTTCATGCACATCGGTCCTGAATTTCTCCATCAACTGCCTTAATCCTTTTTGGGGATCAAGCTGCATAATTTCCGTACGGTATTTCATATCAATTAAAACGGGATGTCCCCTTTTCCCTTTGTAAACAGGAATGACAATTCCTTTTCCTGATTTATTATATGCATCAACTACCTTAAAGGTTACATCAGTTTTAATTTGCGGCTGATCGCCCAAATAAACGAGAACAGCTTTTGAGCTTTCAGGTAACGAACCGATACCACAAATAACCGATGAAAGCATTCCTGACAAGTGATTTCGGTTTTTAACTAATTTTACCTGAAATTTACTAATTTCTGTTGAAATTTCATTGTGGTTTGCCCCAAGCACCACCACAATATTTGTGTGCAAAGCAGGTACAATGCTATCTATTACCGTTTCAATAATAGTTTTCCCTTTAAACGGCAAAAGTAACTTTTGCTTTTTCATCCGCGTGGATGATCCGGCAGCAAGAACGATACCCCAGATTTCATTCATTGTTCTTATTTAACTGATACCTTACCTGAACCAGCTGGGCTGCTATGCTGACAGCTATTTCCTGTACCGTTTTTGAATTGATATTCAGACCGATGGGAGCATAAATTTTATCCCATTGTTCTGAAGTAGCCCAGCCTTTTGTAATAAATTGCTCCCTTACCTGTACAATTTTTTTCCGGCTTCCAATCATTCCAATATAACCGGCATCGGATCCAATAAACGTTCTTAAAACCTCCGAATCATTTTTATGCCCCCGGGTTACAATTACAATAAAAGTATCTGCTCCGGGCATTAATTTTCCAAGCGTTTCTGCCAGGTTACCAGACAGTAAATGATCCGCATCAGGAATGTTTTCATAATTGGCATATTCTGCCCTGTCGTCCCAAACAGTAACTTCAAAATCGAGCAGTTTGCCGATATGTGCCAGTGCTTTTCCAACGTGCCCGGCACCGGCAATTAACAACCTGGGCAATGGCACAATGCTTTCCAGGAAAATATAACGATCCTCATATTCAGGTGATGTATGACGAACTATTTCAGAAAATTTTCCCTGCCCTGATCTTTCCAGCATGGCTTTAATTTCCTGATTCAACCCTGCATCAAATCTGTTGCCGGTCAGTTCGGCATTTTCTTTGTCAACCCAAAACCGTTCAATTTGAAAATCCCCGTTTGCGTCCATCCCTGCCATTGTAACCAGCACACCGGGCACTCTTTTTTTACAGGATTCGTTCAATGCACTGAACATCGGCAAGTGTTTTTCAGGAGTGGCATCAATCAGAATATTCATTCCTCCGCCACAAATAACCGAATCATCCTCCTCAATTTCATCATTGAGATCAAACCGAAAATAACCCGATTTTTTAGTTTTCAGGGCTTCAGCAGATTTTTCCTGTATAATGAATTCTACGTTGCCTCCGCCAACTGTGCCTTCCAATAAACCATCATTGCCAAAAATGGCAGAACTTCCCGGCTTTTGGGGAGTTGAACCATGCGTTTCAACCACCGTTGCCAAAACACTCCTTGCATTTCTTTTAAGACGTTCTGCAAGGCCGGGGTAAACATATTTTCTATTCAGATTCTCATCCATCGCTTTAATTTTTTTCTGTTGAAAATTTTTTACAAAACCAACAATGTTTTTATTACAAAAAAATAAGGCATTCTAAATTAATTAAAATGTTCAATTAAATAAAATTCTTTTACTTTACCTTACTGAAGTAATTGAGATATGATTCTGGAAGAAACCATTAAGTATTTAAAAGTAAATTACGCTGATTACATTGGAAATTTAAGTATAACCGATGTAAGAATAGGGTTATTTATGACGGCAGTAAAGCTATCTGACGGTACTGTTGGTGTATCAGGAACAATGGCACCGCTAACTTCAGAGATTCATTGCAAAAAAGAAAACCGCGATTTTGGTGCTTTTACGCCTAACCAGATAACGGGGAATAAAGTAACGGATCTGTTGGAAACCCAAAAGAAGAACAGCTTAACCGACACATTAAAAGTTGCCACATTAAATGCTATCTCTTCAAAAATTTTGGAACATTCCAACTATAAAATATTAAGAAATACCGATCCGGTTGACCTGATTGATTTAAATACGCTGCAAACCATAACAATTGTGGGTGCTTTTCAGAGCTATATCCGAAAAATATCAAAAACCCCCAATCGATTATTTGTTCTTGAATTTGATGAAAAGTCGCTGCATGAAAAAGATAGAAAATATTACATACCTGCTTCAGGTTATTCCGAAGTACTACCTGTTTCCGACACCGTAATTATTACCGGCCAAACACTGGTAAATAACACACTCGGTGAACTTTTGAAATCAACAAAACCAGGGACCGATATTATAGTCACCGGGCCAACGAGTAGTTTTATCCCCGAAATTTTGTTTGCAAACAATGTGAAAATAGTGGGAGCTACAAAAACTACCCATCCGGAATTGATGTTAAAACTGGCAGGTGAAGGTGGTACAGGTTATCACATGTTTAAATATTGTGCAGAAAAAATCTGTATTTTAAATGAATAGCAGTACCCCGTTAAGCGAGAAATGGCTTAAAGCATCGGTAATCGGAACGGTTTGGGCTTCTTCCGAAATTGTTCTGGGTAGCTTTTTGCACAACCTGAAAGTTCCTTTTTCGGGGAGCATTTTAACTGCCATTGGGGTTATCCTTTTAATATCAGCAAGCTATATTTGGGCCGAAAAGGGAGTAATATGGCGAGCCGGGCTAATCTGTTCTTTAATGAAAACCATGTCACCCAGTGCTGTTATTTTCGGGCCAATGATTGCAATTTTTGCAGAAGCAGTGTTGCTTGATTATTCCATCCGTTTTTTTGGCAAAAACTATTTTGGATTTATATTGGGTTCCATTCTTGCTGTCTCCTGGGGATTCGCCCAAAAAATAATTAACTACCTCATTTTCTACGGATTTAACATTGTAGAACTGTACAAAAACTTGATGCAGTTCACAGAAAATCAATTAAATATAAGCTTTAGCACACTTTGGCTTCCCCTTTTTATTCTGCTTTCGGTTTATGTTTTAATAGGGTTGTTTGCTGCATTGGCTGGCATAAAAACAGGTAAAAAACTGAAAGCTCAACCCATTGAATACAGGCAAAAAAACTACCACACACCGTTTTTACAAAGTAACCCCAATTCAAATCATGATTTCCGGTACTCCATAGCCAGCCTGGTCGTCAATATTCTGCTTATTGTTACTTTGTTGCTTTTAATTAGCCTAAGTGACTGGAAAATATGGAGTTTATCAGTTATAGCTGCAGCAGTTTACTGGGTTACCAAATACAAGCGGGCATTACGACAACTACTAAAACCAAAGTTTTGGATTTTTTTCGTGCTGATTTCCATGCTTGCAGCTTTTTTATTCACCAGAATACAATCGAAACCAATAGCTGAAGCCATTCTGATTGGGCTCGAAATGAATTTCAGGGCCACAGTCATAATACTCGGTTTTTCAGTTATTGGAAAAGAGCTCTACAATCCAAAAATCAGAAACTTTTTCAGCAAAACCCGTTTCAGGCAACTTCCTGTTGCAATGGAACTTGCAACTGAAAGCCTTCCTGGTGTTGTGGCCAATATTCCCGACTTAAAAACCATTTTAAAAAACCCGGTTTCGGTTATTTACCAATTATTAGCTTTTGCCGATTTCAGGCTCAAACAACTGAAAGAAGGAGATAATTCAGACCGGAAAGTATTTATTATTAAAGGAAAAATTGATGGCGGGAAAACCACTTTTGTGAAACACCTGATTGACAGGCTAAAACAAAAAAATATTAGAATTGGTGGAATTTATTCTGAAAAAATTTTTGAAAACGACAAAAAAGTTGGATACGACCTTGTAAATATTAAGAACAAGGAAAGCAAAATCTTCCTCAGAAAAAACAACAACAGCACTGAAAAAATAGGTGATTTCAGTATCTTCCATGAGGCGATCCGTGAAGGAAATGAAATATTAAAGCCGGAAAATAATTCCGATGAACACATTGTAATAATTGACGAAGTAGGGCTACTGGAACTTAACGGAAATGGTTGGGCAACAAGGTTGAATGAACTAACAAAGCACATGAATCATCATTTACTTATTGCTGTTCGCGATGAATTTGCAGAAAGAATAATTAGAAAATGGAACTTCAAGAATCTCCATATATATAATGTTTCTGAAAATAACAAACACCCGGTTGCTGAAAAAATTATTGAGGAATTAAATATTTAGTATTGAACCCAATACCACCACTGCAAATATGTCCCCAAAATTATTTTAACTCCTCCCCGGTAAATTGCAAAATCATATAAGTTAAAACCCTGGCGCATAATTGAATAAATGCAAACCCAAAAAAATCTGTCATTGGCAACAAGCAGGTAACGAAAACAATTATTCCATATTAACTATTACCTTTAGAAAAGTTTAAACAGGAATATCTATGCAAGTTACAGTTAACAGGAAAAATATAAAATTCCTTCCGGATTCATCGAGAGTTATTGCCCGGTTCCTTTATACCGGCGACGAAAGGGCACTAAATACAATACGTTCTGTACTAAATATGTCTGAACAATCGGCATCGCAGGCATTGAGTCCCATTTTGAGGGATTTTTCATTACGGCACAGAAATATCTCAAAAATTTTCGAAACCCATTTTAAGAAAATCTCCCATTTGTTAAAACAGTTGGATGTAGATCCTGATTCGCTCAACATTTCACAGAAGACACTTATCGGGTCTTATTTTACAATGGAGTATTCCATTGAAGCGGCAGCTTTTTTTAACCCGTCGATTGTGGAACACCCCGACCAGTCGGAAACGGGGCCGGGCGAAAAAAGGGTAATCATCAGTTTCAGGGCAACCGGAGAAGGGCATATTTCGTCAATAGTTTTCCGCACAGGCGTGTTGGATAAAAACAACAACCTTTCCATCGAGCCGGTTGGCAATATGTTGGAAGAGGCTCAGCAAATACGAAAGCATTTTTACGATAAAGCAACGTTTAAAGGTAAACTCGACGAAATGAAGGATATCCATACTTTGATCCCTTCGGGTTTGATCCTTGACAAGCTAAACGATAAATTTACCTATGGTGAACTCCGTGATTGTATAAAAGATGCAAGGAGTTCACTTCATCTGGCCGCCGATAAAGAAATTCTTTTCAATCAAATTATGTGGCTGGCCCTGTCGCATTACGAACTTGATTTTTCAATGGATACCAACATTTCCGAACGGGTTATATTCCCGGTTTCGGTAAACGAGAAAAACGGGATTGAAGATGCCCGCTTCGTTAAGTTCACGGATGATAACGGTGAAACCATTTATTATGCTACTTATACTGCCTACGATGGAGCCACCATATTACCCAAAATGCTTGAAACCCGTGATTTTTATCATTTTAAAATATTGCCGCTTCATGGCGAAATTGCCCAAAACAAAGGAATGGCGCTTTTCCCCCGAAAAGTGAACGGAAAATATGCCATGCTGTGCCGGCTGGATGGGTCCAATAATTACATTTCCTATTCTGATAATATCAACATCTGGCGTGAAGCAAAATTGCTACAACTGCCCAAATTTTCCTGGGAATTTATTCAGATTGGAAATGGTGGCTCCCCCATTGAAACGCCGGAAGGCTGGCTGGTGATAACACATGGAGTTGGGCCCATGCGCGAATATACGCTGGGAGCTTCGTTGTTCGACCTCGAAAATCCGGAGAAAGAAATCGGGAGGTTAAAATCTCCGCTGCTTGTTCCCAATGCCGAAGAACGGGAAGGA
>JBNJGR010000056.1:0-14211 GCA_051747885.1 Bacteroidota bacterium
GATAAAAACCAAAACAGGCTTGTTCTTTTAATTTATTTGCAAATTTTTACCAGGTAGATGACGCTTTTCAATGGCGTAAAATTAGAATAATCTCCTGATTTGCAGCAATGATAATTCTTTTTTACAATGTTTTTATTAACAAACGGATGTGGACTCCCGGCAAGGTGTTAAGCCATGATTGACTGCTGAATTTTACATAAAGCTTTATGTGTATTAAATGAATTTTTTCAGCAGTTTTTCCACAAAAGGAAGGCTGCTCATCTTCGGCAGCCTCCCTTTCTGTATTGAATTTTGTTTTATTTATCCTTTGCTTTCGTGTGTAATGGTAATAAAATCGCGGTGCGATTTAATAAGGTTAATGGCGTGCAGCAACATATTTTTGGTTTCGGTAATGGTATTGAAATAAAGCACCGAATTGCGTGTATTCACCTCTTTGGCTTTAATACGCTTGATTTGTGCAATTTCCATTTTTTCGAGATCCTGTAAAATATTATCCCGTAACTTAATAAGATCTTCAATTTCGTTAAACTTGTTTTCCTTTACAATGGTAAGGGCAAAGTTGAAGAAATGATCCACTTTTTCTTTTAGTGCCTGCATTTCTTCTGTCTGAACCTTTATAAATGGTTTATGCTGGTTGTCGAGGTGCTCGAATAGTGGTTCGGTAAGGAAGTTAAGTGAATGGGCCAGCTCCCGCTGGTAATCGACCACCTGAACATAAAAGTGCCCTGAATCCACGTTTTCCTCAATTTTTGAAAGGGTGTTCAGCACTTTGTTTTTCTTTTTCTTCGATTTCTTATTCAGGTTATCTTTAACTTCCAGCGCTTCTTTCAGTTTCGATCGGTTTTCTTTCAGGAAATGCTTAATGCTGTCGTCGTAAATTGTATTGGCTTGTACGATTGATTTGCTCACCTGCTTGATGCATTTTTCCATTACCTTGTCGGTGGCATCTTTTTCTGTAATCGATTCTTCTTCATCTTCCTGGCTTTCCTGGCTTCTTTTCTTAAACAGCATGTGCGTGCGGATAACCATAAATATGGCAACAGCCACAAATATGAAAATCATGAACTGTCCGCCAACAGAAATTAAAGAAGCAATTATGGCTGAAACGGTAAATGCAAGGATAGCGGTTAAAAACCAGCCGCCAATAACAGAAAATACGCCGGATACACGATATACTGCACTTTCGCGGTCCCAGGCACGGTCGGAGAGCGATGTACCCATTGCTACCATAAATGTAACATAAGTGGTTGAAAGCGGTAGTTTCAGGGAAGTACCTATGGCAATTAAGATGCTGGCAACTACCAGGTTGACTGCTGCCCTGATTTTATCGAATGCGGGCGCATCAGGATGAGTTGCATTTTCGTCTGATGGCGGAGTAAAACGGGCATGAATCGATTCAATCATCGAGGAAGGCATAATGCTTCTGATGGATCTGTTGAATTTGGTGGTTCCACGTACAATAACCCTGGCTGCAAGCGAAGAATTAAACCGCTCGGAACCTTCGCTTTGCCTCGATAAATCAACTGAAGTGGTAACAACCGATTGTGCTTTTTTCGATAAAATTAAAGTAACAATCATTATTAGACCTGCTATTGCCAGCATAAAGGTGGGGGTATCCACTTTGCCGGCAAGCATTTCCATGGTGAATTCATCGGGTGAACCGGCGCCTCCTGCGACCCAGGCTTTAAACGAATTAAACCCGGCCAGAGGTACCCCGATGAAGTTTACCAGGTCGTTGCCTGCAAATGCCATCGCCAGTGCAAAAGTTCCAACCAAAACAATCAGTTTCAGAATTTTTATTTTGAATAACCAACTCAGTAACTGCAAAATAATTACCCAGAAAATAAAATTGTACAGAAGTATCATGCCGGTGTGGGTGGTCACCCAATCACTAAATCGTTCACCACTTGCCACTTTCATTTCAGCAAAAGCAGAACCGTTAATTCCTTTGATAAGAATGAAATAAACAATGGCAGAAATAGCCAGGCCACCGAAAATTGAACCGAAATATTTCATTCTTTTACGGTAGTTGAAAGTAAAGATAAACCGCGTAATGTACTGTATAATAGCACCTACTGTGAATGCAATGAAAACCGAAAGTAAAATTCCGGTAATAATGGCCAGTGCCTTTTCGGAATTGATATATTCTGAAAGTTCGAGAATGGTACCGCCCATGCTTTTAATTTTCACGATGGAAACAGCCACAGCTGAACCCAGTAATTCAAAAACAATGGAAACTGTTGTGGAGGTGGGCAGCCCGAATGTGTTAAACATATCGAGCAGAATAACATCGGTAATCATCACCGCAAGGAAAATGACAATAATTTCGGAAAAAACAAACATGTCGGGGTGAAAAATTCCTTTTCGGGCCACCTCCATCATTCCGCTGGAAAAGGTTGACCCAATAAGTACCCCAAGGCCTGCCATAATAAAAACGAGCCACTTGGGTGCTGCTTTCGAACCAAATGCCGAATTCAGAAAATTTACGGCATCGTTACTTACTCCAACAACTAAATCAGAAATTGCAAGTGCGAAGAGGATTACTACAATGATAAGGTAAAAATTTTCCATTATCTAAGTTTTACAGGCAATAATTTTAGGTGCGAATTAAAGCTTTAAACGCCACTAAAATATTAAAAAATCATTAAGTAACAATGAATTTACTGTTAATCAGAAACAGCCATAATTTTTATATTTTTGGAGCTGCAAACGGGTTGGAAATCAACCTGATTATTAATTCTACTTATATGAAAACATATTCTTCGAAAAGGTTAACAACTTATATTTCAGTACTACTGACATTTTTGTTGGCTGTTTTTCTTTTTTTAACCTGGTGGCTGGGGCCGGCGATTTGGATAATCGTACTGCTTACAATTACCTTTTTTCTGGTTTCTTTTTACTCTATTCTTTATGTTGTGAACCGATATATTTTAGATAAAATCCGCCCGGTTTACAAAGCCATTAAAGATATGCCGCTTAGTGGGAAGAAGATGGAAGAAAAACCGACAGACTCGGCCAACCTGCTTACCAATGTTAAGTTTGAGGTGGAAGAGTGGGCCCGGACACAAATGAAAGAAATTGAACGACTGAAAGAGTTGGAACGATATCGCAAAGAGTTTGTGGGAAATGTGTCACACGAGCTGAAAACCCCCATATTTAACATTCAGGGGTATATTCTAACACTTTTGGAAGGTGGTATTGAGGACGATAAAATTAACATGCTCTACCTGAAACGTACTGAAAAAAGTATCGATCGGATGATTTCGATAGTTGAAGACCTGGAGTCGATTACCAAGCTGGAATCGGGTGAGATGAAACTGAAGATGATAAATTTCGATATTGTGAAAACAGCGAAAGAAGTTCTGGAAATGGAGCAGTGGCAGGCCGATGAATGGCAGATTTCACTCGAAATTATCAACAAACCACCCAAGCCAATTTATGTGAAAGCTGACCGCAACCGGATACTGGAAGTGCTGACAAACCTGGTGGTAAATGCTATTAAGTATGGGAAAAAAGAAGGTTTTGTGCATGTTTCATTTCACGACCTCGATGAAAATATTATGGTTGAAATTACGGATAACGGTATTGGTATAGAGAAGAAAAATCTGCCGCGCATTTTCGAGCGGTTTTACCGTGTAGATAAATCACGCTCGAGGGAACAGGGCGGAACCGGGCTCGGGCTTTCAATTGTAAAACACATTATTGAAGCACATAATCAATCAATTAATGTGCGAAGTGTTGTGGATCAGGGAACAACTTTTAACTTTACACTTGAAAAAGCCAAATAATAACAATAAATTTGTTTTTTTTAAGCTTAAAGATTTATTAATCTCACTGCTATAAAATACAACTACTTATACAGTTTGTAATACTTTTATCTCATGACTGAAAATACTTTTAAAATTCTGCTGGTTGATGACGAAATTGATATCCTTGAGTTCATCAGCTACAACCTCGAAAAAGAAGGTTACACCGTTTACACAGCACAAAACGGACACGATGCCATTAAACTGGCCGAGAAAAAGCAACCCCATTTAATTATTCTGGACGTAATGATGCCCGAAATGGACGGTATTGCAGCCTGCGAAGAAATCCGCAAAATTCCAACGCTCAACAATACCATTATTGCTTTTTTAACTGCCCGAGGCGAAGATTATTCACAAATTGCAGGTTTTGAAGCCGGCGCTGATGATTATATTACTAAGCCGGTTCGGCCCAAAGTGTTGATAAGCCGGGTGAAAGCTTTGCTGAAACGCACGGGCGAAAGCGGCCCGGTTACCTATAATAAAGATTCCAATACCATGACTATTGGTAACCTGCTGATTGATAAAGAGCGTTACCTCATTCGAATTGACGATCAGGAGATGGTTCTTCCGCGTAAAGAGTTTGAGTTGCTTTCACTGCTGGTTTCAAAACCAGGGAAAGTTTTCACCCGCGAAGAAATTTACTCATCGGTTTGGGGCGAAAATGTTGTGGTTGGTGATCGTACTATTGATGTTCACATTCGCAAACTACGCGAAAAAATTGGAAGTGCGCACATTAAAACCCTGAAAGGTATCGGGTACAAATTTGTGGAGTAGATTAAACGAAATAAATTATCAGGTAAACGATTAAAAATCCCAGAATATAACCTGTCGCAATTTGTGGCAGGTTATATTTTTTGAGAATTAACCGTGAAGTTCCGGTCAACCCCGAAACCAAAATCAGTATTAAAACTGGTATAAACGGATTTATTCCTGTGCGAAACGCGAGGGCGAAAACAACCCCGGTAATGCTTCCCAAAGCAGCCATATGGCCACTGATTTTCCATTTCAGAGAAATGAGCAAAACGGCAATAATTACCAGAACTGATGCTAAAAGGATGACTTTAAAAATGGGGAAGGCTTTTATTCTGCCGAGCAATAAAAATCCCAGGTAATAAAAAACCGCGGTAAAAAGAAGGGCTACTATGCGGTCATTGTTTTTTTTAAGCGATAGATCGAAATTGGACCGGAGCGCCAAAAGAGCTACTCCGAGCAGAGGTAAAACTGCTGTAGTGAAAAATATAACCAGTAAAACGTAGCGCTGGGCTTCCCATGATAAAAATGAAAAATAAAACCCGGAGTTGAACAGCAATACAAATCCCAGAGTGGGTAGTAAAACCGGGTGAAAAAGTATGGATATTATCTGGGCTGCTTTTTTCAATTTTTAGAGTTTTTTGCGCAGGCGGGCAACCGGAATGCCAAGCTGCTCGCGGTATTTGGCAACTGTTCTCCGGGCAATATTATATGATTTGTCTTTTAAAATCCGGGTGAGTTTTTCATCGGTAAGTGGTTTGTGATTATCTTCATTTTCTATGCACTCTTTAAGTATCATTTTTATTTCCCGGGTAGAAACCTCTTCGCCGTCATTCTTTTGCAATCCTTCCGAGAAGAAATATTTTAACGGGTAAATACCGAAGTGGGTTTGAATGTATTTACTGTTCGACACCCTCGAAATGGTTGATATGTCGAGTCCGGTTCTTTCGGCAATATCTTTCAGAATCATGGGACGCAGTTTGGATTCGTCGCCTTCCTTGAAAAATTCTTTCTGAAAATCGATAATTTCAGACATGGTATGCAAAAGTGTGTGGTTGCGCTGCCTGATGGCATCGATAAACCACTTGGCCGAGTCAAGCTTTTGCTTCACAAACATCATGGCCTCTTTCTGATTTTTCGATTTATTTTTGTTCCGTTCAGCCAGCGAGCGCATCATTTCGAGGTAGGTGTCGTTAATTTTTAAATCTGGAACATTTTGCTGGTTCAGCGAAAGCTGAAGTTCGCCATCAACATTATCAAGCAAAAAATCAGGAATTATATGCTGATTCGATTTATTGAGCGGATTACTGTAAGAGCTGCCCGGTTTGGGATTTAGCTTTAATACCTGCCCAATTCCCTCTTTCAGTTCTTCTTCCGACAGGTCCAGTTTTTTCTTGATTCTTTCGTAGTGCTTGCGGGTGAATTCATCGAAATAATCTTTTACAATAGTCTTTGCCAAATCATGCGAACCGTTTTTTTTGTGATCCAGCTGCAACAGAAGGCATTCCCGGAGGTCGCGGGCACCAATTCCCGGCGGGTCAAGTTGCTGAACAATGCGAAGTATTTCAACCAGTTTCTCTTCCGGAACTTCCATGTTCAGGTTGAAAGCCAGGTCGTCGCTGATTGAAAGCAGATCGCGCCGCAGATACCCATCATCGTCAATGTTCCCAATAATATACTCGGCCAGTTGCTGGTCGTTTTCCGGCAGGCTAATCATGCTCAGTTGTTCGCGCAGGTTTTCATGAAAGGTTGAACCTACGGAAAAAGGAATTTCAACGTACTTGTCGTCTTTTGAGTAGTTGTTGGCAGAGGTTTTATAAGCAGGGATTTCATCGTCCTCTTCATTTATGTAGTCGTCGTACGAAAATTCGTCGTTGTCCTTATCGGTTTGTTCTGTTTCTGAATTTTCGTTATCCTCGTTATCGTCCGGTGAGTCTGATTCATACTCCAGAACAGGGTTCTCTTCCAGTTCTTTTTTAATTCGTTGTTCGAGCTGAATAGTAGGGATTTCCAAAAGCTTTATCACCTGAATTTGTTGTGGTGAAAGCTTTTGCAGCAACTTTTGTTGTAACGAAAGTTTTTGCTCCATATCCCTTTTTAATTATCTCCGTAAATTTACTATTTTTTCGAAGGACTTCAAGCATGCCGATTCAGAATTCTGCACTTTTTGGAGTCCGCGGGAAAGCAATCACATCACGAATATTACCCATTCCGGTAATAAACTGCACAAAGCGCTCGAATCCCAGCCCGAAACCGCTGTGAACGACGCTTCCATACCTGCGGGTGTCGAGGTACCACCACATTTCCTCGGCAGGAATATCCATTTCTTCCATGCGTTTTTCGAGCTTATCAAGGCTTTCTTCCCGCTGCGAACCACCAATAATTTCGCCAATTTGAGGGAACAATACATCCATTGCACGAACGGTCTTGTCATCGTCGTTTTGTTTCATGTAAAATGCCTTAATGTTTTTAGGGTAATCGGTTAGAATAACCGGGCATTTAAAATGTTTTTCTACCAGGTAGCGTTCGTGTTCGCTCTGCAAATCAACGCCCCAGTCAACCGGGAATTGGAATTTTTTCTTTTTATAGGGGTTTGAATTTTTCAAAATATTAATAGCCTCGGTGTACGTAATGCGCACAAATTCGCTATTCAGCACAAATTCCAGTTTCTCAACCAAATCCATCGAACGTTGCTCTTTGGGTTTGTTTTTTTCTTCCTGGCTCAGCCTGTTGCCTAAGAACTGTAAATCGTCGTGGCAATTATCAAGCGCGTAACGGATGAGGTATTTTAAAAATTCTTCTGCCAGGTCCATATTATCTTTCAGATCGTAAAAAGCCATTTCGGGTTCAATCATCCAGAACTCGGCCAGGTGGCGTGTGGTGTTTGAATTTTCGGCCCTGAAAGTGGGGCCGAAAGTGTAAATTTCGCCCAGAGCAAGTGCCCCCAGTTCGCCTTCAAGCTGACCCGAAACCGTAAGGTTGGTTGGCCTGCCGAAAAAGTCCTTGCTGTAATCGGGCTTCCCGTCTTCGGTAAGTGGCGGGTTTAACGGGTCGAAAGTTGAAACCCTGAACATTTGTCCGGCCCCCTCGGCATCGCTGGCAGTAATTATTGGTGTGTGCAGGTAATAAAATCCTTTTTGGTTGAAGTAGTTATGTATGGCAAACGCCATGGCATGTCGCATCCGGAAAACAGCTCCGAAAGTGTTGGTGCGGAAGCGGAGGTGTGCGTTCTCGCGCAAAAATTCGAGTGTATGTTTCTTCGGTTGAATCGGATATTTTTCGGGGTCTGCCTTTCCCAGGAGTTCAATTTTTTCGGCTGCCAGCTCCACATTCTGGCCACTTCCCTGCGATTCGGTGAGTAATCCTTCAACTGCCAGGGCGGCTCCTGTGGTTATTTCACGTAATAATTGTTCGTCGAATTTTTCAGTGTCGGCCACAACCTGCAGGTTATGAATAGTTGAACCATCATTTAATGCAATAAAGTTTACGTTTTTACTGCCGCGTTTCGTTCTCACCCATGCTTTTACCAGTGCTTTTTCACCGGTTTTTCCGTTTTGAAGAATGTCCTTGATTTTCAGTCTTACCATGGTTCAACTAATTTTTGTGATACTTTTAAAGTGTTTTGATTGTAAAGGTTACAAAAGTAAATTTTTATGGTTATAAATGGAAGATGGCTGTGGCAATTTTTGGAGATTTGAAGAATAAATAAAATAAAAAAAAACTATCCGCCGGATGGCGAATAGTTTTTTACCAATTTGATTGATTATTTTTTTGATTTTTATTTCAATTTGAAATAAAAATCATTCTGTAACAATTATCAGTCTTCTGAGCCGGGAACAGGCACTTTTGAATTCTCGATATAGCCAATGTCGCCCATAATGTAAGTATCCGGTCCGAGTTTCAGATCGGAGTTCATCATTTCTTCAAAAGTTACTTCTTTTCCGGTGTAGGCTGAAACCCTTCCCATAATTGCTGCCATAGTTGAAAGGGCAGTCGTTTCGGCTTCATTCATCGGAATGTCTTCGCGGATGGCAGTAACAAGGTCGATGTGTTCCTGCACATAAGGACTGGTTTCATGATCTTCGAAAGTGGCAATATCATTACCCTGAGCATCAAAGATGCGGGCTGTACCTCCCTGCGATGAGGTGGCCATTGCTTTTGTTCCGTGGAAAAGTTCGTAAACACCGTTTGAACAGCCGTTAATCTGGCGGCAGGTGCTAAGTATTTTTCTTCCGTCGTCGAGTACAAAATCAACGGCAAAGTTATCGTACTGGTCGCCGGTTACCCTGCGTTGTCTTGAGCCGAAGCCCAGCGCTTTAACCGGGTATTTGCCCATGTACCAGTGTGCAACATCGATGTTGTGAACGTGCTGTTCAACAATGTGGTCGCCCGACAACCAGCACCAGTTTACCCAATCGCGAATCATCCATTCCATTTCGCTCCATTCGGGATTGCTGTTACGGTACCAAAGTTGTCCGCCATTCCAGTAAACATCAGCAGAAGTTATATTTCCAATTGCATTATTTTCAAGTTCTTTCAGCAGATTAACGTATTTGTGCTGGTGACGGCGCTGTGTTCCGGTAACCACTTTCAGCCCTTGTGAGTCGGCCATTTTTGATGCAGAAATTACCTGACGAATACCAACCGGGTCAACAGCAACAGGTTTTTCCATGAATACGTGTTTTCTTGCCTTCACGGCAGCTTCGAACTGCTCAGGGCGGAATTTTGGAGGAGTGGCAAGAATGATAACATCAACACCGGCATCGATTACTTTTTCGAAAGCATCGAAACCAACAAAACATTTTTCATCCGGTACTTCAATACCTTTTTGTTCTTGCAGTTTATTTTGCAGATCGTCAACACGATCCTGAAAAACATCGCCCAATGCAACAATAGTGAGGTTTGGTCCTGCATCGACGAAATTCATGGCAGCACCAGATCCACGACCACCACAGCCAATTACACCAGCTTTCAGCTCATTCCCGTCCGGTGCGGTTTGCCTCAGCGGAGGATGTGTTATTTCATGTGGTTCCCAATTGTAGTTTCCGCCACCTGATGAAGAACCTCCATCTGATGAACAAGAAGACAAAGTTCCAACTCCCATAGCTCCTGCAGCACCTACTGCGGCTGCTCCGGCTAAAAATTTACGTCTCGAAAAATTATTTTCACTCATAACAGATATGTTTTTAGTTGAATTTAGGATTCTAAAAATAGTTATTTTTTTCCGGTTTTCTCATCAAATTCGCAAACAACTCTAAAACTAATATAATTACAGTCGGATAACCACCACGTACTTTTTGGCATTTGCGGATCAGTTTTTAACCATTCTTCGGTTTTAGTATAATCGCGTGCAGCGCTTCTAACTTCGCCTACAGGGCTTCTGAACGACCCGCCCCTGATAACCCGCTCTTCACCTGAAGCAGGTCCTGTAGGGTTTACTGAACCATCAGTAATATTTTCGTAAGCGTTTTCAGCATACCAGTCGGAACAATATTCGGCTGCATTTCCCAGCATGTTCTTCAGCCCGTAGGGATTAGGTTCAACCAAATCGGGTTCTTCAGTTTTTCCTGCACTGTTGCCGGCGTAAACCACATAATTATTAATAATGTCGCTTTCTTTTCCGAAGAGTTTTCCAAAGAACCCTTTTTGAGAAAAGTCTTTTGGTTTTCCTTCAAAGAAGAAGGGGGTTTCCGTTCCTCCACGTGCAGCGTATTCCCATTCGGCCTCTGTGGGCAGACGGTATGTTTTTCCGGTAACTGCAGATAACCATTTGCAGTAAGTTTCTGCTGCATGATAGGTCATGGTTATGGCAGGTCGTTTGCCCAATCCCCAGTTTTGGTCAGGTTGGCCATAAGGTGGAGTAGGTCCTGAAATGGCATCGACACCATCGAGTTCAGTGCGTGAGCCTTCTGTATCGGTAGAGCGGCCTTCGGCAGCGGTTGCTTCGTAAAATGCGAGGAACTCATCCCATGTAACTTCTACTTCGGCCATAAAGAACGGACTTACTTCCACTTCTTTCTGCGGATTTTCGTCGGGTTCCCGCAGTTGTTCTTCTTCGGGGCTGCCAATTTTAAATGTTCCCCCCGGAATGGCTTTCATGTTGAATGCAATAGTTGTATTGGGAACGGTTTCAGTAAAATCTACATGTTCGTTAATCTGTGCAGGTTCGGTAAATATTTCAAGGTTTTCGCCTCCTGTACTTCCAAATTCAACATTTTGGGCATGCAGTGCATTTGGGTCGTAGTGCCCAACATGAAGGTGGCAGTTTATGCATCGCAATTCGTCTTCTTTTTGAGAATAATAAAGGTGGGCATCCTGTCCTTCTTTTGTTAAAGTGAGCGGGAATAAATTCTGGTGACAATGCGTACACGATTCTTTAAAAACATGGTGCTGGGCATATTCCAGTGTTGATTTTTGTTCCCAGTTGTAATCGGCGCTGTCTTTAAATACCAGGCCGTACACATCTCTTGCTGCAGCTATCATTTTTTCTTTCAGGTAGCCCTCTCCTTTGGGTGGAAGGTGACAATCAACGCATCGTACCTGAAAGCCTGACGGATTATCGTAGTGTGTAGATAATTTCCAAGAATCGAAAACATGCGGATGCACATGGCACATTTCACACGATTCATTGGTTGAGGTATATTCCAGTGCTTTATTGGTGTAAATAGTAAATAGTAATCCAATTACAAATCCTGCAAAAAGCACAAGCAGTAGATTCTTTTTAAAGTATTTTCCCAGTTTCTTCAGCATTCTTAAATGGTTTTGTAAAATACAGGCTGTATTACGTCATCAAAAATCCCAAAAATAATAATTTCCTGAAGTATTGATTAGTGATCGCTGGTTTTAAAGCTTATTTAGAACCAATCAAATTTTATCACACCTATGCTGTTACCTGTTTTAATTAACCTTCTGACGTCCTATTTAATAATTCTACCCAATGAAGAATTTGATTTTTTTTGTGCTGTAAAACATGCTTCATATTTCAACCTGATATTCCACATACTAAACCTACAAACGAAGTGTTTCCCCGGGAAAGAAAAATTGCCGGGTTAAAAATATTTTTTTAAATTGTACATCATGAATAAGTTATCCCTCGTTGTCGATGATTTTATTGGGTTGTTTTATCCCCGTTTATGTGTTACATGCGGAGACCGTTTAATCTCGCAGGAACAATATGTTTGCATGAAATGCTGGTACGATTTACCGGTAAATAATTTTCATTTTGAAAAGGAAAATATTGTGGCACAACTTTTTTGGGGGCGGGTGAAAATTGAAAATGCAACCGCCTTTTTTCATTACCGGAAAGGAAGTAAATATCAAAATTTAATTCACTTTATAAAATACAAAGGACTAAAAGAATTGGGTTACGAAACCGGGATGAGGTTTGGAAACGCACTGGCTGAATCGCCTGCTTATAACACAGTTGATGTGGTTGTTCCGGTGCCGCTGCATCCGCGGAAACAAAAAAAGAGGGGGTACAACCAAAGTGAATGGATAGCAAAAGGAATTGCAGCAGCAATGCAGAGACCGGTTTCTGCTGATAATTTGTACCGAAAAATTTTCACTTCAACCCAAACACGTAAAAACCGGTATGAACGGTGGCAAAATGTTGACAGTATTTTTGGGATGCTTCAACCGGTTGAGTTTGCAGGCAAACATATTTTGCTTATTGACGATGTGGTTACTACCGGCTCAACATTGGAAGCCTGTGCTTACCAGCTTTTAAAAGCCGAAGATACAAAAGTGAGTGTGGCTACCCTTGCTTTTGCCGACAGCTGAGGATTTGTTCCGGTCAGACTGCCTTTTTTCTCAACCTCTTTCCATCCTGTTTGTTCTAATTCTGGTTCAAAAAAATCATTTATGGATTTTAAAATTTCGGAATACGTTCAGGGGCAGCGGCCCGGTGTAACCTTACCCTCGCACGAAATGTACAGTGTTTTGGGTGAAGAAGGAATTCGCAAACTGGTAAGCGATCATTATGAACTCTTAAAAGAAAGTTCAATAAAAGATATGTTCCCGCAAGATGAACCGGGGCTTGGAAAAGCCAAAAAGAATGCAGGCGATTTTTTTATTCAGATATGTGGCGGCCCCATGTATTTCAATAAAAACCGTGGTCGTCCTATGATGTACAAACGCCACCTGCCGCATAAAATTACGGCCGAAGCCCGTGTGGTTTGGCTTGAGTGTTACCGGGATGCACTGAAAAAGCAGGATATTCCAGAGGAGATACTGGAATCGTTCTGGAACTACCTCGATAAATTTTCTATGTGGATGGTGAACTCCTGATGTTTTACCCACCAAAACGGTAATACAATGCCAGCGAAATAACATTGTTAAACTGGTTGTTGTGCCAGTAGTAACTGGTGCCATTTTCTCCCGATTGCTCACGGATTGGAAGCACCGACAATGCAAAGCGTAAATCAAGCTTTACCTGGTCCAGCATATCGAACTGGAACCCGAAAAATGGCTGAAGGTCAAAATTGTTGAAGGCATTTCGATCTTCCTGAGGTATTTCTCCGTAATTGTCCAGCTCTTTGTCATGCATGAGGTATCCTGCCGATACACCTGCAATAATTGTGGCGCGGTCACTCGTCCTGAATCCTGCATAAAATGGAACATCAACATAACCGAGCCGCATAATGTATTTTTCAGGGTCAGGATTCTTTTCATCAATTTTTTTACGTGCACCTTTTTGCGAATACTTTAGTTCCATACCACCGAAAATAGCTGGTGCAAAATCGGTTTGTACATATAACCCGACCAAAACTCCCGGTTTGTGATAACCATTTATATTGACCCCGTTTATCATGGTCCCTTCTACCTGGGAGGCATTAAAACCTGCCAGTATTCCGCCTTCGAAACGTTGTGCTGAAGCGACTTGTGCCAGAATCAGAAACAAAATCGGGATAAGAATTTTTTTAAGCATTTTACTTCAATTTTTCAAGTTTTGATTTTAAAAGCTGAACACCTTTTCCGGCTTTTTCGTGAAAGTAAGTTACATTTTTTATAAACATCTCCGGGCTGTCCGGATCGACCACAAAAATCGGAATAGCTGGTTTGGTATAATTTACAAGACCTGCCGCCGGGTAAACAACCAGCGAAGTGCCTACAACCACAAAAATATCTGCATTCTCAGCAATTGGAATTGCCCGTTGAAGCTCGTCGACCGATTCGCCAAACCATACAATGTGTGGGCGCAACTGGCTCCCTTTTTCACATTTGTCGCCCAATTTCAGTTTCCAGTCTTTCAACGTATAAACCAGGCTGGGATCAGCTGTGCTCCGTGCTTTTCGCAGTTCACCGTGGAGGTGTATCACCCGCGAGCTGCCCGCCTGTTCATGCAAATCATCTACGTTTTGAGTGATTACATCTACATCGAACCATTCTTCAAGCTCTGCAATTCCCCGGTGGCCGGCATTGGGTTTGGATTCCCACAATTGCTTGCGCCGTTCGTTGTAAAAACGCAAAACCAGTTCAGGGTCACGTTTCCAGGCTTCGGGGCTGGCCACTTCGGTCACGTCGTACTGTTCCCACAGCCCGCCCATGTCGCGGAAGGTTTTCAAACCGCTTTCCTGGCTGATGCCCGAACCTGAAAGTATGACCAGTTTTTTCTTCATCATAAACTGTTTTCGCTTTAAAGATAAATGAAAATATG
>JBNJGR010000057.1:0-13742 GCA_051747885.1 Bacteroidota bacterium
TGCATTGATATTGGTTATCTCCAGATTTCCGCTTATGGTAGAGTAACTGCCCGATTCTGTGGCTAAGGTTGCTTCATTGGGAGCGGAAGCCAGGTTGTAGTTTTGTTTTTCGAGGGTTTCAGTTTTCAGGTTAAGTACCTGATTATCCGGGAAAGTTATTTCTAATGAAAAATGGTCGGATAATTCCGCTTCATACGATTGGGCATCAAGGATGTTATCTTCAACTACGGCCTGAAGTTCTCCGGCTGATAAATCAGCTAATTCCACATTTTTTTCTTCATCATTAGGCTGTGGATCTTCTTCCTTTTCGCAGGCAGTAATTACACCCATTATAAATAGAATTGATAAGCTGAGTTTGAGCATTTTTTTTAAAATCATAAGCATTCAAATTTTAAAATTTAATTTAACAATTACCAACGCCAACATAGCTGAACAGGAATTGTTTTGATAAAAACATAAAAGCTCTTTTTTTCCTGATTTGTTGACATTAAATTATGTTAAATTGTATTTTGAGGTGCAGGTGCTGTCAACAATTAAATTTAAAATACGTATGCTATTTTTTTAATCGGAGTTTTTCAGTTTTTTCAACCCTTTTAAATTGCCTTTCAATATTTTTTCCACATCGGCATCTTCCACGTGTCCTAAAATTCCAAAGGGGCTGGAAAATCCGTTTTGTTTTAAAACGGTCAGCATTTCAGCCTCTTTTTCGCCGCTGCCAAGGGGTAGAATTTTCGGTCCGCCGGGATTCATACCGTTCAGGTTTACAGCCCAGAGGTGTGGCTTCATTAGTTTTACGAGTTCAGCAAATTCGTTAATCATGTCGTGCGCATGGTGGAAATTGAAAATAATTCCCACTTGATGGCCGGGTAGGTTTTCAATGATTTTCACCAGGTTTTCGGGCCGGCCAAACCAGCCGCCGTGGTTGTACAACCCCACTGTGCAATTTAGTTTCCGGGCTTCGCCGCTCACGTAGCCAATCATTTCAACTGCTTTCTCAATTCGCCGTTGTTCGCTCAGGTTGTCGAAATAATTTTCAGGAAAGCTCACCCAAATCTGTGTTTGTAAGCCTGTTTCCTGCAAAGCCTGCAACACTTTCCGGTTGTTTTCGGAGAGGTTGCCCACGGCATCATTTTTATCCAGCCACATCCAAACGGCATTTATGTCTATGTCGTTTTCACGGGCCAGGTTAATTTCTTTTGCCATTTCGGGCAAATGTTCTGCCCGCCAGTCGTAGGCGTATGATTTAAACCCCAGGTTTTTGAGCATTTCAATCCGCTCTTCAGGTGACCGGTTTTGGTTGTCGAACGGCACAATGCACCATGCGAAATAGTTGTCCATGTTTAACTCTTGTGCCGAAATAAAATTAATTGAGGTGAGAATTAAAATCATCAGAATAGCAAAAATCCGGTTCATTTTTTTTGTTTTTTGGTTTGAATTGATAACCTGTTGGTTGCAAATGTAATAAATGGATGTCAAAATCTGTCGCCAAAATGTGAATCAGTTTTACCAAAAATATTTTCCGGTTTAAAATCCTTTGAGAAACCAATTTCATATCGGCAGCATCAAACTTTTTCTATTTTTGTTTTTCAATATAAATTTAGCTGTGAAAAAATGAAAAGACTGAAATTTTCTATCCTTTTAATATTGTTTTTTATTGGCTCATTAACTGCCAAAGAGGGAATGTGGATTCCTTTGCTGCTGGAAAAATACAACCTGGCCGAAATGCAGGAAATGGGTTTTAAACTTTCGGCACAGGATATTTACGATGTAAACAATACCAGCATGAAAGATGCTGTGGCTGTTTTTGGCGGCGGTTGCACTTCGGAAATGATTTCACCCGAAGGGCTGCTGATAACCAACCATCATTGTGGTTACCGCCAGATTCAATCGCACAGCACGGTGGAAAACGATTATCTGACCAATGGTTTTTGGGCCATGAACCGGGATGAGGAGTTGCCCAACCCGGGACTGACGGTTCGTTTTCTGGAATACATGGAGGATGTTACCGGGAAAGTTCTGAAAGGAACCGAGGGGCTTTCTCCTTCAGAAAAAGAGAAAGAAATTAAGTCGAATACTGCCGGTGTGGAGAAAGATGCTTCACAGGACGGTAAATTGATGACGCAGGTAAAACCACTGTTTTACGGGAACCAGTATTTCCTCTACGTGTATAAGGTTTTTAAAGATGTGCGACTGGTGGGAGCGCCGCCATCGGCCATCGGAAAATTTGGCGGCGACACCGACAACTGGATGTGGCCGCGTCATACCGGCGATTTTTCGTTGTTCAGGATTTATGCCGACGAAAACAATGAACCGGCTGAATATTCACCAGATAATGTTCCCTATCAGCCCAAAAAATATTTTCCGATTTCACTGGGAGGCGTTCAACCGGAGGATTTTACCATGGTGTTTGGCAATCCCGGAAGCACCATGCAATACATTCCTTCGCATGAAGTGGATATTATTATGAACCAGCGCGACCCCAACCGAATTGCCATTCGTGACAAAAAGCTCGAGGTTATTGGCGAAGCGATGGAAGCCGATCCGAAAACCCGGATTCAGTACGCCGCCAAATATGCTTCAATCAGTAACGCCTGGAAAAAGTGGCAGGGCGAAATACTTGGCCTCGAACGGCTGGATGCTGTAAATAAAAAGCTGGAGTTTGAAAATGAGTTCAAAGACTGGACACGGGCGAACAATACATGGGAAAGTGAATACAGGGAGGTTTTTGCCAATTTTGACCAGTTGTATGCTGTTTACAGTGAATTTATTCAGGCCTCCGATTACTATTCAGAGGTTGTTTTGCGTGGTGTTGAAATTTTCCGGCTTGCCTCGCGTATGAACGACATCATTAACAACCTGGAAAATGAACAACCCGAACGAGCCGAAAAGCAGCGGGAAGAAATGGTGGGGTACTTGCCGGGGTTCTTTAAAGATTTCAATCAAAATGTGGACGAGCAACTTTTTGAAGTGTTGTTGCCTTTGATGGCTGCTGATTTGAAGAATGAATTTCTGCCCGATTATTACAATGAAGTGATGGATAAAAAAGGGGAGAAGCTGGTGGCAAAAGTGTATCAGAAATCCATTCTTTTTGATGAAAATGAACTGAAAGAATTGCTTGAAGATGGCAATGAAAAGCAGCTGCTGAAACTCAGGAAAGACCCGCTGGTTAAGTTGTATAACCGACTGAATTTTCATTATGAAACAGTTGTTAAACCGATTGTCGATTCGTTGAACAACAGCATCAACCAGAATATGAAAACCTACATGGCGGGAATTATGCAGATGAAAGAGGGCGAGCCGCTTTATCCCGATGCGAACCTTACACTGCGTGTGGCCTACGGGAAAGTGGAAGGTTACGAACCGCGCGATGGTGTAAAATACAAACACTACACCACTCTGGAGGGTATAATGGAGAAAGACAACCCGGAAATTTACGACTACAACGTTCCCGACCGTCTGAAAGAGCTTTATGAAACCAAAGACTTTGGTCCTTATGCAGCCGACGAAGGTTATCTGCCGGTTTGTTTTACGGCATCCAACCATACAACGGGTGGAAATTCAGGAAGCCCGATAGTGAATGCCGAAGGCCATCTTGTTGGCGTTAACTTCGACCGTTGCTGGGAAGGAACCATGAGCGACATCATGTACGATCCGGAACAATCGCGTAACATCTCCATCGATATCCGTTACGCACTGTTTTTAATCGACAAATTTGCCGGCGCCGGTTACTTGCTGAAAGAGATGGATATTGTAGATAAATAAGTTATTTATGAATCAGGTTCACTTACGTCCGTTGCAGCCCGGCGATGCCCCCAGGCTGGCTGAATTGGCCAACAATAAAAATATCAGCAACAATTTGCGCGATGGTTTTCCACATCCCTACTCGCTTTCCGATGCCGAAGTATTTATTGAAAGTTGCAAAAACCAGGATCCGGTGCAGGTTTTTGCAATTGAGTACAACGGAGAATTTGTGGGAAATATTGGCATTCATCCGGCTGACGATGTGTACCGGAAATCGGCCGAAATCGGCTATTTTATCGGCGAACCCTACTGGGATAAAGGAATTGCGACACAGGCTGTTAAGCAAATGGTTGAATATGTTTTTTCCCACTTCGATATTGTGCGGATTTATACAGGTATTTTCGAATACAATATTGCATCACAACGGGTTTTGGAGAAATGCGGATTCAAAAAAGAAGCTGTTTTTGAAAAAGCTGTATTCAAAAATAATCAATTGTGGGGTGAAGTACGATATGCACTGATTAAATCCGGTTGACATAATTTTTCGCTTTGAAAATCAGTATTCGCGCAATCCCTTTTCAATGTATTCCATCTGCCAGATTCGGAAAAGCAAATCGTCAGCAGGAATACTTCCCGGCTCAGTTTTAAGTAACTCATCAGTTGCTGCTTTCGTTTCATCATTCAGCTTTACATTATTCATGGCTGATTCAGTCTTAAAATAGCAGGTTTTGTGTTCTAGATGAAGCTCTTCGCTGCCAGCAACTTTGTCTTCATGAAGTGTGACTGTTTTGTAACCGATAGAATTTTGGTTGTACTTCCGCAGAAAGCCTTTTTCTGTGATAACTGCATCAGAAGGCGTCAGCGCTTTGGCCAGTCGTTTTCGGAACCCGGCCTGTTGAAATCGGTTTTTAAAGAAAAACGAGCAGTAATTTATGCCAATATCTAACTTGTTTTTGCGGGCATAATCCTGTATTTCCAGTGCCGCCAGCTCCGATTCAAGCACCACTGGTTGTTCAGCCGGAATGAATGTGTAGCTGTGTTGAAGCAATTTTGGCGCGTTGTACCTGGTAAGCCGCAGCTGGTGAAGGTTCAGGTTGGTTACTCCTGCTTTTATCATTTCAGGAAGCATTTGTTTTAATTTTTCCTTTTTCTCGGGTACCACCGGAATTTCAACCGTTATGTGGGGAATTATTCCTTTTGCAAGCTGCACTTTATCAAGCCGGTATCCTGTGGCGCCAATATCAAACCTGATTTCATTGAGACCAGCATCGGCCAGTTGCTGAAACTTTTGTTTGTCGGCCAGAATTCCGTTGGTGTACATCCAGATGTAAAGTTCAGGAGAGCACATTTTCCGTATGGTTTTCAGGTAATGCAACGTGCGGTCGAAAAAAAGCAGAGGCTCTCCGCCACTGAAACTCGCGCCTTTAAAACCAAAAAAGTTGATGTAATCAGCATACCCTTCAGCGGTTTTAAAGTTCAGGCTTTGGGTGGCCGGCACTTCGTCTTTCAGTTGCGACGAAGGGCAGTAAAAACACCTGGCATTGCATTTATTGGTAATAAACAGGCAACTCCAGGTACCTTCCCCGCACAACTCGCACCCTTTCGAAATTTGGTTGTAAAAAGGTTTAGTTCCTTTAAACATCCAGTCGCCTTCTGTTTTTTCAGTCAGTTTATCTCTTTTTTCCAGGGCTTCCATGGCCTGGTATGGCCCCAGCCATTTGATGCCCGTGAATTCAGAAAAAATTTTCCGGTTTTTATTTACCAGGTTATTCTGGTAAAGTGTAAAAGGTTCCATAATTTTTAAACAGTAATGAATTGTGCAATATTTCGGTTTATTTCAATGCGGTTAAACAGGGAGCGAACAATTTTTTGGTACAACTCATCTTTCAGAATGAGGTCTTCAATCCCTGCATCAATGTTGGGGTTGTCGTTTATTTCTATCACCACTGCCTCGTTGCTGACTATTTTCAGGTCAACACCATAAAGCCCGTCGCCAATGAGTGAGGCCGCTTTTACCGCGGTTTTTATTACCTGCTCGGGGACTTCATCAACCGGAATGGTTTCAGCTTTGCCTTCTTTTTCATTTTTATCGCTTTTCCAGTCGTAAATCTGCCAATGGTCTTTGGCCATGTAATATTTGCAGGCATAAAGCGGTTTTTGGTCAAGTACCCCAATGCGCCAGTCGTAATCAGAAGGCATAAATTCCTGCACAATGACCAAATCGGATAGTTTGAAAAGTTTTTTCAGAGAGAAATCCATATCTTCAGGCGTTGTTACTTTTTCAACCCCAAGCGAAAAAGAACTGTCGGGTTGTTTTAGCACCAGCGGAAAATTGAGGTGTAGTGTTTGCTGTTTTCGGTAGGTCGATTTCGCCAAAACAACCGTTTCGGGGGTTTTAATTTTATTTTGTTTCAATCGTTCGTGTTGAAAAATTTTGTTCGAACAACGTAAAATGGACCAGGGATCGTCAATCACCGCCAAACCCTCTGCATAAGCTGTGCGCGAAAAGTGATAGGTGTGGTTATTTACACCTGTGGTTTCGCGAATAAAAAGGGCATCGAACTCTGAGAGCTGGCTTAAATTCTCTTTGGTGATGAATTCGGTGTAAAATCCTTCTTTTTCAGCAGCCTTTTTAAAATTTTGCAATGCCACGGGGCACGAAGGCGGATTCTTTTCATTGGGATTAACCAGAATTGCCAAATCGTATTTATAGTTTTTAAATCGCGGCTTGTCAAACCGTTTTTTAGAGAAGTAATCGCGGGCAAATTCCTGAACTTTTTCCAGGTGGTCCGGGTTTATTTTTTTCAGGCTCAGCGGGGTGACTTTCTGAATCAACCATTTTTCTGTTTTTACAAAATCGATATGCAGCAGTGGGGCTTCAAACATGTAATAAAGTTTTTGGGCCAGTTGCCTGAATTGGGGATTGACTGATTTTCCGAAATAAACGTAAACACTCACTTTATTGCCCTCTACTTTTTTCAGGGTTTTCTGAATATCATCGTCAATATAACCCGAGAGGGAGCGCACCAGCGACTGGCGGCTAAAATCACGCAATGTAGTTACATTTGGAATAACGCGGTGATCGCGTGCAGTGGCCAGAAGTGAAACGTAGTACCCCATTTTCTGGTATTGATAGGAGTTGCTCAGGTTAAATATCCGTACGTTTTTTAACGATTGGAATTCAGTGCCGGTGATGTATTCACGCGATGAAACAACTTTTACACCCTCGATATTTAAATTCCACTTTTTGGGGTTTCTGACGATAATGATATTCGATATATTTTGTTTGTCTCCGTTGCCATTGAGTTTTAATTCCATGCGCAGTCCATGCTCGCCTTTTTTATAATAATTGGGCAATTCCGCTGCAATTTCAAATCCGGTTTTTTCATACATTCCAATGAGCTTCCTGTCCGATTTTCGTACTTCGAGCGAAATACGGTTTATGTTTCTGGCGCGGCCAATTGAAATACAATGCTCCAGCAACTGTTGTCCAATTCCCTTTCCCTGGTATTCCGGAAAAACGGCAAGTGAAAAAATGCGCACTGTTTTTGGGTGCATGTAAAGGATGGCCGACCCTGCCGGAGTATTTATTTTTTTGCCTTTTACTTCAGCAATAATAACTTCCTGAAAAGGGCTGGCAATACTATACCTGATAGTGCGGCGAGTGCTCTGCTGAAAGCCCGGAAAACAACTATTTTCCAGGTTTTCAAGAAAACTTAGATCGTTTGTGTTTGATTTTCTGATATTTATATCCATGATTGTTGATAAAAAAACGGATTAAATGTAGTTTATTTTTTGTTTGATTGACTTCATGAAAAACGGTATTCGTGAATTTTTTTCAAATAGTACTATCGTGTTATACTCCTTTTTTGTTTTTTTTTATTTCAGGCGATAATTTAATTGATTAATATAGTTGTTTGCCTGAAACTTATTTGTATTTGAATATTTTTAAAATACTCTGATTTTAGCTATATTACCGTTTGTGAAAATTGAAACAAGATTTAGTAAATCTGTCAAACAATAAAATGTTTTTCTTGTTTGTAAAATTTATAATAAGAACATTCAAAAATTAATAAATAAACAATTCATAAAAACAAAAAGAAATGGAAGAAAAAAATCCACACAATTCAGCTTACAACGCGAATAATGGAAACGAAAGTAAGTGCCCGGTAACAGGACATGGCGGGGCTCCGGGTGCGGCCGAAGGCACATCGATCCGCGACTGGTGGCCCAACAAATTAAATCTGAATATTTTGCGTCAGCACTCCTCAAAATCGAACCCGATGGGAGAGGATTTCGATTATGCAAAAGAATTTAAGAGCCTTGATTTGGCTGCTGTGAAGAAAGATCTTACTGATTTGATGACCGACTCAAAAGATTGGTGGCCGGCCGATTGGGGCCATTACGGTCCGCTTTTTATACGCATGGCCTGGCACAGTGCAGGAACGTACCGTGTTGCCGACGGACGTGGGGGCGGAAGCACCGGAAATCAGCGCTTTGCTCCGCTTAACAGCTGGCCCGACAATGTGAACCTCGACAAAGCCCGGCGCTTGCTGTGGCCCATCAAACAAAAATATGGCAGAAAACTTTCATGGGGCGACCTGATGATTCTGGCCGGTAATGTAGCCCTCGAATCGATGGGGGCCAAAACCTTTGGATTTGCAGGCGGTCGTGTCGATATTTGGGAACCCGAAGAAGACATTTACTGGGGCGCGGAAGGTGAATGGCTCGAAGACCAGCGTCACAACAAAGAGGGTGAACTGGAAGGACCTCTCGCAGCCGACCACATGGGGTTGATTTACGTAAACCCGGAAGGTCCCAACGGAGAGCCAGACCCGAAAAAAGCAGCACACTTTATCCGGCAGTCGTTTGCCCGTATGGCAATGAATGACGAGGAAACAGTAGCTCTTATTGCCGGTGGCCACACATTTGGAAAAGTACACGGCGCTGCTCCCGATTCCAACCTGGGACCCGATCCGGAAGCTGCACCAATGGAAGAACAGGGCCTTGGCTGGAAAAATAAGCATGGCAAAGGTAATGCCGAAGATACAATTACCAGTGGCCTGGAAGGAACCTGGACGAAAACACCAACGCAGTGGGGCAGAAACTTTTTGGAAAACCTGTTCGATTACGAATGGGAACTGACCAAAAGCCCGGGAGGTGCTTACCAATGGAAACCCAGAGGGCAGGCAGGTGCAAACAGTGTGCCCGACGCACACATTCCCGGGAAAAGAAACCAGCCGTTTATGCTTACTACCGACCTGGCGCTGCGTGAAGATCCGGATTATGAAAAGATTGCCCGCCGGTTTTACGAGAATACAGATGAATTTGCTGATGCATTTGCACGTGCATGGTTTAAACTGACACACCGCGACATGGGACCAAAATCGCGTTATTTGGGACCGGAAGTTCCCAATGAAGATTTACTCTGGCAAGATCCCATTCCTGAGGTTAATCATGAATTGATTGACGGCCACGATATTAGCGATCTTAAAGGCAAAATCCTCGGTTCAGGGCTTTCGGTTTCTGAGCTGGTTTCAACTGCCTGGGCTTCTGCATCTACATTCCGTGGTTCGGATATGCGCGGCGGCGCGAATGGTGCGCGTATTCGCCTCGAACCACAGAAAAACTGGGAAGTGAATAACCCGGAACAACTGAAAAAAGTACTGGATAAACTGGAAAACATTCAAAATGAGTTCAACAATGCTCAGTCGGGCAACAAAAAAGTTTCGCTGGCTGACCTGATTGTACTTGGCGGAACTGCAGCCATTGAGAAAGCAGCCAAAGATGCCGGTTTTGATGTAACCGTGCCCTTTACGCCCGGTCGTGCTGATGCTTCGCAGGAACAAACCGATGTGGAGTCATTTGAACCGCTTGAGCCATTTGCAGACGGTTTCCGCAACTATTTGAAAGCAAAATCGGCCACCTGCTCAGAAGAAATGCTGGTTGACCGGGCACAATTACTGACACTCACTCCACCCGAAATGACCGCGCTGGTTGGTGGATTGCGTGTGCTGAATACAAACTTTGATAAGTCGCAGCTCGGCGTTTTCACCGACCGTCCGGAAAAGCTCACCAACGATTTCTTTGTGAACCTGCTTGATATGGGTAACGAATGGAAAGCAAAATCGGAAGATGAAGAGGAGTTTGAAATCCGTGACCGCAAAACAGGAGAAGTGAAGTGGACCGGCACCCGTGTCGATCTTGTTTTTGGTTCCAATTCTGAACTTCGGGCCCTTGCTGAAGTTTACGGTTCAGCCGACGGACAAGAGAAATTCATAAACGACTTTGTGGCTGCATGGAATAAAGTGATGAACCTCGATAGGTTTGATCTAAAATAATTCCGGCGGAACAAATAAATTTTGAAAGTTATTGATGAAAAGCAGCCTGGAAACGGGCTGCTTTTTTTTGCAAAAAAAATGGCAACGCTCAACTTCTTTTGCTGAAGTTTTGTGTTGCCAATTTTCAGGTTAGAATAATCCTGATGGATTACCTTAAAATTCAAAGGGTATTATTCACCGCCGCTGCCAACATTTTTACTGCGTTCAATCGACTGCAGCGCAAGGTAGTTGTCGCCAAATTTTTTCAGGTTGGCAATTTCATCATCGTATTGGTCAAAATGGCGTTCTTCATCTTCCACCAGCCGCTCAAACAGTTTTTTGGTAACCGAGTCGGCATTTTGTGAGCTTTCGTTGGCCCATTTGTTATAGTCATTTGCACTCGATTCTTCCATTTTTACCGCCAGATCGAGCATTTTCCGCACATCGTGGATTTTTTTAACATCTTCCGATACAACCATTTCCACATCTCCGCCGAGGAACAGAATCCGTTCGGCCAAATCTTCAACATGTACCATCTCTTCAATAGCTGTTCTTTTGAAAAGGTTGGCCAGCAGGTCGTAACCCTGGTCGTCGCAATGAAAATGGAAATACATGTATTGGTGTACTGCTGTAAGCTCATCGGCAACAGCTTTGTTTAACAATTCGATACTTTTTTCTTTCATGCTATTATATTTTTGGTTTACCCGTGAAATTAACAAAAATACCTGCCTTGGTAAAATCCCGGAACAAGATTTCAGGATAATTTAATTTTAAGGGGTCATTGTAAATCGTATTCAGAAAGAAGGACTTTCCAGTCCATTCCCTCAGTGTTTTCGAGTACTGACACCGAAATGCTTTGCTTGAGTTCTCCGCTGAGCCCGCGGTTTAGCCCAAAACCATAAAACTGCGGATTGTACTTTATGTCCAGTAAACTAAATTCCGAAAACTCATCATATCTTATAAGATCCTGAAGAATTGGGCGGTCATAAGCAATGGCATCAATTTCGTTTTCCTGAAGGGCAACAATAAGTTCATCCATGTTGGGATACCTTTTTACATTGGAGTAGAAATTGTCTTTCAGCCACTTGTCTGTTCCCGATTTTTTAACTGTACCCAGCAATTTCTCTTTAAAATCCTGAACGTGGCTGCTGGATGATCCAATCTGGTTTACAGTAAGCGTTGAGGCTATACTTGCTGTAAAACCTGAAATGATAATAACGGCCGTAAACATCCACACCATGGCCACAATTCGTCCGCCAACCGTGCGGGGTGATTTATCGCCGTAGCCAACTGTAGTCATGGTAACCGCCGACCACCAGAATCCGTTCCACAGGCCTTTTAACCCGTTCCCAAACTCCTCATGGTTATGGTGCCGTTCGAAGTACCATTCCAGAAACCCAAAAACCAGGATGATAAATGCCAGGGCTCCCAACGCCCTGAAGAAATTCACTGAAAAGAACGATTGGATAAAATTCAGAGCCTGGTCGGTGGCTGATATTTCGCGCACAAGAATTGAGGAATGAGCAATATAATACGGTGTTGAAAAATCAATTTTTTCAAACCTGTCGCTTGTAATAGTAAGGGGAGAGGCGCTTACATCCACTTCTCCCGCTGCAATGCCTTCGAGCAAACCGTCGAGTGGCATATTTTTAAGTTTGTAAGGTATATTAAGTTCAGCTGCAACTTTTTCCCAAAGCCAAATCGAGGGGCCTTCCACCTGACCATTTTTCTGCATTGTAAACGGAGGAGCAATATTGTAACCCACCAGTAGCGTGTCATTGGTTTGGGCCAGTCCTTTTGCTGATGCAAATAATAATATAAACAGAAAAAAATTGAGTAGTATTTTCCTCATTGTTTTAAATTTTGGTTTTTAATAAGCTCTATTTCCAACATGAAATTAATTGTGTGGTTCATTTACGATTCGGAAAATTAATAATTATTTTTTGCATTGGTTCATTTTCGAAAGGATTGATAAAGGATTTGGGAAAATCTTCGGTAATTTTGATGTGATTAAATTTATCTTGCAGAACATTTTGTGATTTTTAATTTGAATCGCACTTTTTTGTAGCATTATAGCGAAAATGAAGAAGGTTTTTTACATCGTACTATTTTTTGCAGGCGTGGTTTTTTCCCTTGAGGCACAAAACACAGCCCCCGATTTCAGGTGGGGTAACAGCTGGTATTTCAATCTAAACGAAAGTGAATCAGTTTATTTTAAAAACCAGGAAGTAAAATTGCTGAAGTTGCACAATCATTTTAACCGGTTAAAAGTTGGGGAGGACACGCTATGGTTGAAAGTCAGCCGGCGTTCTTTACCCGAAATGATTGGGGGATTAAGGATTTTTGTGGCCGATAATAAAAACGTAAAATCCTTAACAAACGATTCACTGCGTCACGGATTGCTCACCAGGGATGCCCTTATTTGTTTGTCCGATTTTCAGGAACCGATGTTGAGTTTCGATAGTTTTATTTTCCCGGTGAGTTTTAGCGATGGGTTTTTATGGGGCATGGAAGAAGACAGCCATATATTTTCTTTTGAAGCCGATAAAAAGCGGCGCGAAACGAACGGTAATCATTCGCATGGCGGTCTCGACATTGACCTTCACGATGCACGCGGCAAAGAAATGCACTGGCTGGTAGCATTGGAGAACAGCACTGTACGTTGGGTTGAAAGCGAAGTTGATGAAACCGGGAAAACTGCAACTGTTTTGCTGGAAAGCCTTTCTCAACCCGGGATTTTTTACCTGTACGAACACCTGAACAATGACAATATTATTGTGAAAGAAGGACAGGAATTGGTCAGAGGCGAGCCGCTGGGTACTATTTGGGGCGATGAAACCTGGGGGCATTTGCATTTTGCGGTTTTAAAAAACGATTCTGTACCTGAGTATTCCCAACGATTCGAAAATGTAGTCAATGGATTTCCGCAACTTTACGAGCTCTATTTTAAGCAGTCGTCAGGCTACTCCAAACGATTTTCGAAAGGACGGATTTATTTTGGCCGGCCACGACATGTTAACGGGAACCAAAGGAACCTGCTTGCTTTTGAACATTACTCGGGAAAAGGCTGGATGCTGGGAAAATGGAACCCTGCCGATAAAGTGGAAGGAGTTGCAAACGGGACTGAAGGGAATGCACGCCTGAAAAAAGTGTTGTTCGAAAGAACACCTGCCCGGTGCCGTAATCCCGAAAATTATTTTGAATACCAGATAAATGTCCGTAACGGAACGTACCGCATCAGGGCAAAAATGGGCGATTTGTTTTTACCCACGTGGCAGAAAGTAGAGTTCGAAGGGGTGACTGCCGGAACCCTGAAGCTGAATGCCGGAGAAACCGACTGGACCAGCGAACGCATTGTTCAGGTAAATGACGGCGCCCTGACTATTCGTATTTACATCGATAAAGAAAACAAACAGATTGCAGGACTTGGTGAAATTGTTTTTCAGCAGGCGTATTGATTAATTGAAAATGTCCTTTCTATTTTACCCTATTGGCTTCGCCATTTTCCCTCATAAGGGAAAAATGTTTTAATAAAATATTGTGCTGAAAATTGAAATTTTGCAAATAGTTACATCAGTGCGTTCTCCCCTGTTCAGGGGAGAAACCGGCAGGAGAGGGGTAAAAAAACTAACAACAATGAAATACGAGCAAATAAAAGAAATAACGCGAGAGCTCAGAAAG
>JBNJGR010000058.1:0-8081 GCA_051747885.1 Bacteroidota bacterium
ACCTCCTTCTGAAAAGGCTAAAATCAGCCAGTTAAACATTTTGTATGCCCGCGATTACAACGTGTCCACTGATGCGGAAATCGTGTGGAAGGGGTGGAAGAAACTGGATAAATAGCTATTGGTATTTACAGTAAAAGTACGTATTTTTGTACAAAAAACAGAACAATATGAAAACGGTTAATTATTCAGAATTGAGACAGAATTTAAAAACTAATCTCGACATGGTTTGCGAAGACAGTGATATTCTTGTCGTCCACCGTTCAAAAGGTAAAAGTGTGGTGATGATGTCTTTAGATGATTTTAATTCATTCCAGGAAACACAGTATTTACTGAGTACCAAAAACAACCGTGAGCGGTTACTCGATGCTATCGATGATGTTGAAAAAGGAAAAGTATCTGAGAAAGAACTTTTGAAATAGCAGATGAAAAAACTTTGGCACCAATCAGCCTGGGAAGATTATCTTTTTTGGCAAAAAACAGATAAAAAGATTTTGAAGCGAATAAACGCGCTAATTAAAAGTTGTGAGCGGACTCCTTTTTCGGGGATTGGAAAACCGGAGCCTTTGAAAAATGAATTATCGTCCTATTGGTCGCGTCGAATTGACCAATCCCACCGTTTGGTGTACAAAATTGAAAATGATACTTTAACTATTATTCAATGTCGTTTTCATTATTAAATAATTGAATGAAAGACTTTCTAAATCACGGAAAAATAACCCTCCGTCCGCTTGAACCGGAAGACATAGACTTGCTTTACCAGTGGGAAAACAATATGGAAATCTGGGAGATGAGCAACACAAAATCGCCGTTTTCGCGGTACATTCTGGCTGAATACATTAAAAATTCCCACAAAGATATTTACGAAACCAAACAGTTGAGGCTGATAATTCAGAATGAAGATAACCAGCCGGTAGGGGCTGTTGATTTATTCGATTTTGAACCTTATCATCAGCGCGCTGGCGTGGGGATTTTAATTCATAAAACCGAAGATCGGAATCAGGGCTATGCCACCGACGCACTCAAAGCGCTATTTGATTATGCACGAAATGTACTCGGACTAAAACAGCTTTACGCCAATATTTCCGAAGACAATCCACAAAGTATCGCTTTGTTTAAAAAGGTGGGTTTTGAAAAATCAGGTATTAAAAAAGCCTGGCTAAAAACTCCTGCGGGTTGGAAAGATGAGTTGTTCTTCCAGAAGATGCATGCCTTATAACAAAAAATGCACCGTAAAAATTGCAATGTTTTTTTAATTAGCGCCCATAAAAAATACAAGATTGCCATATAATGAATTACTCCATATTTCACAAAAACGGCTTTCTTTTCGCCTACTTTGAATATGACGGTGAATATTTTGCAAAAGATATACTAAAAAAACGGTTGCGGATCCGAAAACTCAGGAATGGTGGGAAGTTATGAAACCTATGCAACAACCAGTTGCTAATCGTTTAAATGATGAATGGTGGGCAAATATGGAAGAGGTGTTTCATTTGGATTGAAGAAAAGATTCTGAACCCGGAATTATCCTTTTTCCTTTTTCCTGTATTCCGATGGGGAATTGCCCATTACTTTTTTTAATAACCGGCTGAAGTAGTAAGGATCTTCATAGCCCACTTTTCGGGCTATCTCCTGAACACGGTAACCTGTATTGTCGAGATACTGGCAAGCCCTTTGGATTCGCAGATAAATAAGATAATCCATGGGGGAACGTCCGGTTTTTTTTCGGAATAGTAATGAAAAATGGGAAGGCGAAAATCCGGCTTCCCCGGCGAGGTTCTCCAATGTTAGTTTTTTGTGTAAATTTTCCCGCATGTAAAAAATTGTATATTCAACCGGATCGCGTTCCCTGAGCGTTTGAATTTGCCTGAACTGGCTGATGTATTTGAAGGAAGCCAAAAAATGCCACAGGCAGATATTGGCATATTCCAGGTTTTCTTTACTGTATCCCATTTCCATATTTTGAATGATTTCTTCGAACAATTGCAGCCGCTCTTCAATGCGTGCAATTTTTGATGGTGAAATGGTTCCTGTATTTCCTTCCGGATCATAAAAATGGGATGCTTGTTGACCCGAAAAATGGACCCAGTAGATACTCCAGGGGTTATCTTCGCTGCTTCCGTAAGCGTGAGACGTGTTTTTTGGTATAATAAAAAACTGGTTTGCAACAACTTTTCTTTTTCTTCCCATCACCGAAAACCAACCCTCGCCCCTGATGCAGTAAATCAGAATAAGCTGATTGCAACCCTTTTCCCTGATTCGCCCGTGATAAAGTGCGGATGGGTAATACCCAATATCTGTAAAATAAAGCTGGCTGCAAACCGGATCATCTTTTAATTCGCGAATGATGAAATCAGGCAAAACCACGGAACGTTGTCCCTTGAAACCTTCCTTTTTTTGCATACAAAACAATTTTAAGCAATAATAATAAAATAGTCCATGTAAATCCTCGGAAATCCCATTTCAAAATTGAAGATATCTGGTTTAATTTGAATTTATAATGGCGATCAACTAAACTGTATGTAAAACTGCGAATGAAATGAATAACTTCAACACAAAATACATCTTTGCCATTTCCCTTGTGTCGGCTATGGGCGGGTTGCTTTTTGGATACGACTGGGTGGTAATTGGTGGCGCCAAACCTTTTTACGAACAGTTTTTTGATATAGCACAGTCGCCGGCTCTCCAGGGTTGGGCAATGAGCAGCGCTCTAATCGGATGTCTGATTGGTGCCATAATTTCAGGCGCTTTTAGCGATCGTTTGGGGCGAAAACGTTTGTTACTTTTTTCATCTTTTCTTTTTACGCTATCTGCATTTGGAACAGGAGCCTCCAGTGAGTTTGAGTTATTTGTGTTTTACCGTATTCTTGGCGGCATTGGAATTGGATTGGCGTCCAATTTATCACCGATGTACATTGCCGAAATTTCACCGGCAGCCGTACGGGGAAAATTTGTTTCACTCAATCAGTTAACCATTGTAATTGGAATTTTGTTGGCACAACTTGCCAACTGGCAGATTGCTGAGCCGGTTGCCGCTTCAGCTACCGATGCCGAAATCCTTGCTTCATGGAACGGACAGACTGGCTGGCGCTGGATGTTTTGGGCGGAGACCATACCGGCCGGTTTGTTTTTTGTGCTGATGTTTTTTGTGCCCGAGAGCCCGCGCTGGCTGGCAAAAAACGGCAACGAACTCAAAGTCGAAAAAATTCTTTCGAAAATTGGCGGATGGGAATATGCGAAATCGGAATACCGGAATATCAGGGAAACCCTTGCCATGGAAGAAAGTAAGGTGAACTTCAGGCACCTGTTTGAACCAGAAATGAAAAAGATTCTGCTGATTGGGATTGTAATCGCCGCATTTCAACAGTGGTGCGGTATTAACGTCATTTTTAATTATGCTGAAGAGGTTTTTGAAGCGGCAGGATACGGTGTTTCTGATATTTTATTCAACATTGTGATTACCGGAAGTGTAAACCTTCTTTTCACTTTTGTGGCACTATACACTGTGGATCGCCTGGGCCGGCGTGCCTTGTTGCTTATAGGTGCCGGCGGACTGGCAGGTATTTATGCATTTATGGGTGCAGCCTATTATTTCCGGGTCACCGGCTGGCCTTTGCTTTTGCTGGTGGTTATTGCCATTGCCTGTTATGCCATGTCGCTTGCTCCGGTAACCTGGGTGGTACTTTCCGAAATTTTTCCGAATAAAATACGGGGTGCAGCCATGGCTGTGGCAACCGTATCGCTTTGGTCTGCCAGCTTTTTACTGGCCTACACCTTCCCGTTGCTGAATGATTTATTTGGCGCTTCAGGAACTTTCTGGCTTTACGGGATGATTTGTGTTGCCGGGTTCATTTTTATTTACAACAAACTCCCTGAAACCAAAGGAAAAACACTGGAAGAAATTGAGCATGAAATTATTTATTAATACCATAAAAAATGAAACGACTAAATTTAAGAAATCCAATTAACCCAATCATCGTCGGTTTGCTGTTTACACTTTTTATTGTAATGAGCTCCTGCCATAACAATGATTGGCAGACAATCGATCTTTCCGGTGAATGGCAATTCCAAATGGATCCAGACGATCGAGGTGTGGATGAAAAATGGTTTGATGGCGATTTTTCAGAAACGGTTCAGCTTCCCGGCTCCATGGTCGAAAACGGCAAAGGGTACGATATTACGTTGGAAACCAAATGGACGGGTGACGTGCGAAATCCGGAATGGTACAACGACCCGAATTATGCACCGTATGTTGATTCAAACAATATTCGTTTTCCCTACTGGCTTCAGCCGCTAAAAAAATACACAGGCGCAGCGTGGTTTCTGAAAAAAATAACGGTTCCCGAAAAATGGGAGGGCAAAACTGTACGTTTAAAACTGGAACGTCCACACTGGGAATCTCAAATTTGGATTAACGGCGACTGGGTGAAAATGCAAAATAGTCTTGCAGTGCCACATGTTTTCGATGTTTCCCAATTTCTTGAGCCTGGCGAAAATACCCTGGCTATCCGGATTGATAACCGGACAAAAGAGATCGATCCCGGACACAATTCCCACAGCATTACCGACCATACCCAATCCAACTGGAATGGGATTGTGGGGGAAATTTCGCTGGCAGCCACAGGAAATATTGTTTTTGAGAACGTAGAAGTTTTTCCGGATGTAAATGCAAAAGCGATCGAAATAAAAGCTACAATAAATAATAAAACCACAGAAATACAAATTGCGGAAATGAACGCCTTGGCACAGTTGAAAAATACGAGTGAAAAGTCAGGCAAAGAAACAGCGGAGTTTTCACTTTCGCCCGGAGAAAATATTGTATCCATGAATTATTCATTGGGCGATGATGCATTGTTATGGGATGAATTCAATCCGAATGTTTACCGGCTTGATTTGTCACTGAAATCAGGAAAAGAAACCGGCCAGGCTTCGGTTGATTTTGGCCTGCGTGACTTTATAATTGACGGAACCCGTTTTGCAATAAACGGGCGGCCTGTGTTTCTGCGCGGAACGCTGGAGTGCGCCATTTTTCCTTTAACCGGGTACCCGCCAACTGATACGGATTACTGGAAGAAAATATACACTGCTGTGAAAAATCATGGCCTGAATCATGTTCGTTTCCATTCATGGTGCCCACCCGAAGCGGCGTTTGTAGCTGCCGACGAAATGGGAATTTATCTCCAGGTGGAATGCTCGTCGTGGGCCAATCAAAGTACAGAACTTGGCAGCGGGCTTCCAATCGATAAGTATATTTGGGATGAAAGTAAAAGAATCGTTGAGGAATACGGTAATCACCCATCGTTTGTGATGATGGCCTACGGAAATGAACCGGGAGGTCCAAATCACAAGCAGTTTTTAACTGAATTTGTGAATTACTGGAAAGAAGAGGATAACCGCCGTGTTTATACCAGCGCTGCGGGCTGGCCTATTCTGGAAACAAATGAATTTCACAACATTCCGCAGCCTCGTATTCAGGGTTGGGGAGAGCAGCTCAACAGCATCATTAATTCGGAACCGCCCAAAACCAGTTACGACTGGTCCGATAAAGTAACTGAAGATGGAACTCCGGTTGTAAGTCACGAAATCGGCCAGTGGTGTGTATATCCTAACTTTAAAGAAATTGAAAAATATACTGGTGTGCTAAAACCAAAAAACTTTGAAATTTTCCGTGAAAGTTTGAATGCCCACCACATGGGGCACCTGGCAGATAGTTTCCTGCTGGCCTCCGGTAAATTACAGGCGCTTTGTTATAAGGCTGACATCGAGGCAGCTTTGCGAACGCCCGGTTTTGCCGGTTTTCAACTGCTCGATTTGCACGACTTCCCCGGTCAGGGTACGGCACTTGTTGGAGTGCTCGATCCTTTTTGGGAAGAAAAGGGCTATATCTCACCCGAAGAATTTCGTCGTTTCAGCACTACTACTGTACCATTGGCTCGGCTCGAAAAACGCATTTTTACCGAAGGCGAAACAATGACTGCAAATATTGAGGTTGCGCATTTTGGAGAGCATCCGCTAAATGAAGTGAATCCATCCTGGCAAATCATTCAAAACAATGAAATAGTAGCTGAAGGAACACTTGGTCAGCGTGAAATTCCCATCGGAAATGCCATTCAACTTGGAGATGTTGTTTATGAATTTCAAAAGGAGAATAAACCCCGTAAACTGACTTTAAAAGTGCAGGTTGAAGAGTTTGAAAATTCATGGGATGTTTGGGTTTATCCTGAGAATAATCTCAAAGAGACTGATGAAATAAAAATTGTCGAAAGCCTGGACGCTGCTACTATCAATCATTTGGAAAACGGGGGAAAAGTCCTGCTCAGCCTTGGAAAAGGGAAAGTAGCCGCTGAAATGGGCGGAGATGTTGGCGTCGGATTCTCCAGCATTTTCTGGAACACTGCCTGGACCGGCGGACAAAAGCCTCACACACTCGGAATTTTGTGCGACCCTGAACATCCGGCACTGGAACTGTTTCCTTCCGAATACCACTCCAACTGGCAATGGTGGGATGCCATGAGCCATTCCGATGCCATTCAACTCGACTCGTTTGCTGTGGAATTAAAACCCATTGTTCGCATTATTGACGACTGGGTTTCCAACCGCCGGCTGGCCTTACTTTTCGAAGCTAAAGTGGGAGAGGGAAGTATTCTTGTGAGTGGTGTTGATTTGGTGGATAACCTTGAAATCCGCCCGGAAGCAAGACAAATACTGGCAAGTTTGAAAAAATACATGTCCGGTGAATTATTCAATCCTTCTGTTAATCTGGAGCCTGAAAAAGTACAAAACGTTTTAAGAAACTAATGGTAACCGCAAAAATCATAAAGCAAATCATTCCAACTTACGGATTAGGCAAACCCGAAATCAATCCGGTATTTTTTGAAAAGCGGGTGTATCAGGGATCCAGCGGGAAAGTGTACCCGGTTCCGTTTATCGATAAAGTATTCGACGAAAAAACGGAAAAGGAATACCAGGTAGTAACACTCGAAAACGAATATGTAAAATTGGAAATGCTTCCTGAAATCGGCGGCCGGATTTTAAAAACCCAGGATAAAACCAATGGCAACTACGATATTTTTTACCGGCAAGATGTGATAAAGCCGGCACTGGTTGGTCTGGCAGGACCCTGGATTAGCGGCGGTGTAGAGTTTAACTGGCCACAGCATCACCGCCCGGGAACCTATTTGCCCAATGATGTCTTTATTGAAGAAGAAGCCGACGGCGCTAAAACTATCTGGATGTCAGAATACGACCCGCTAAACCGGATGAAGGGAATGCATGGCATCCGGCTGCGCCCGGACAGTGCGTTGATTGAACTCCGTGTGCGTTTGTTTAACCGCACACCGTTTGTACAAACTTTTCTGTGGTGGGCCAATGTGGCCGTGAAAGTTCATGAAAATTACGAGAGTTTTTATCCAACTGACGTGCATTATGTGGCTGACCATGCTGTGCGTGCGATGAGCAGTTTCCCTTATGCAGAAAACGATTACTACGGTATTTCGTACCATAAACGAAAAGGCCGAAACGATTTACGACGCTACAATAACATTCCCGTGCCTACCAGCTACATGGTTTGCGAAACCGAATATGATTTTTTTGGCGGATACGACCATGATGCCAATGGGGGTTTCATACATGTAGCCAACCGCCACATTGCCCCCGGTAAGAAACAATGGACATGGGGAAGTGCCGAATTCGGACAGGCCTGGGACCGCGAACTGACCGACCACGGAGGCCCATATTTTGAATTGATGGCGGGAGTTTACACCGATAATCAGCCTGATTTTACGTACCTTGTTCCATACGAAACTAAAACGTTCTCGCAATTTTGGTGGGGCTATCAAAAACTCGGTCCGGTGCAAAATGCCAACCGCGATTTAGCCATTCGCCTGGAAATTTTGGACGGAAACAAACTGGATTTGGGAGTGGCTTCCTCCAAAAAAATGGAAGGACTGCAGTTCATCCTGAAAACTGGAAATGAAACGAAAATCATTGAAAATGTTGAGGTTTCGCCTGCGATCCCATGGCAGAACAAAGATTTTTCCTTTCAACCGGATCAGGGGAATTCCATCTCATTTATTATTGCCGAC
>JBNJGR010000058.1:8181-13494 GCA_051747885.1 Bacteroidota bacterium
ATTGAAAATGTTGAGGTTTCGCCTGCGATCCCATGGCAGAACAAAGATTTTTCCTTTCAACCGGATCAGGGGAATTCCATCTCATTTATTATTGCCGACCAGTCGGGTAAAGAGTTGCTGGCATATCACAAAAAAGAGATTTCACAAGTAAGAAACCGTCCTTTAGCAAAAGAACCGCCCGAGACCTCGGAAATTGAAAATACCGATGAATTGAATCTGGTAGGTGAACACCTGGAACAATACCGTCATCCCACCCGCTATCCGGAAACTTACTGGAAGGAGGCCATTCAAAAAAATCCGAAAGATTACCGGGCTTTTATCGCACTCGGGAAATCACTTTTAAAAAGAGGTGTTTTGCAGGAAGCTGAAAAGAATTTCAGAAAAGCAGGAGAAATCCTGACCAGCTACCATCCCAATCCACAAACTGGGGAAGCCCACTATTTTGCAGGATTGAGCTGTTTACTTCAGGGAAAACTTGAGGAGGCCTATTCGATGCTTTACAAGGCAACCTGGAACTATGCGTGGCGCTCATCCGGATATTATTTACTGGCGTCCATCGATTGCAGGGAGAAGGATTATGAGACAGCGCTCGAACATCTCGAAGCCTCGCTGGACACCAACCGGCAAAACAACAAAGCGTACATTTTGAAAGCGATTGTGATGAGATACCGGGACAAACAAAAAGAGGCCACGCAAATTTTGGATGATTTATTGAAGGTTGATCCGCTTGACCAGTGGGCACGGTTTGAAAAAGGAATGCTGACAGGTAATTTTAATTCATTTCTTAATTCCAGCAGAAATGATTCACAGACAATTATCGATATTGCATTTGATTATACAGATGCCGGTTTTTACGATGAAGCTATTCAGTTAATTGAGTTGCATCACCAGTCAGAAATTAAAGAATGCGCTGTGCCAAATCCGATGAAAAGCAGTGCAATGACGCATTTTATTCTGGCCTGGCTATATTCCAAAACAAATCAAAAAGAAAAGTCGGCAGTCATTCTCAAATCAGCAGCAGAGTTAAATCCCGATTATTTCTTTCCGTCGAGGGTGCAGGAACAAATTGTATTGGAGTGGGCTGTTCATCAGGACGTTGATTTATCGCTGGTAGCTTATGGTTTGGGAAATTATTACTACGACAAAAAACGACACGAAGAGGCAATTGGCGTCTGGGAGCTGGCAGCTAAAAAAATGGAATATGGCACGCTTTTCAGAAATCTTGGAATTGCTTACTGGAACCAACGGGAAGATGCAGAAAAAGCCCGTGCTGCCTTTGAAAAAGCCATTCAACTTTCACCGGACGACATGCGGATTTTATTTGACTACGACCAGTTGCGAAAAAAACTGAATGATTCACCGGAGGAGCGGTTAGCTTTTCTGGAACCGTTCAAAGAAAAAATCCTGGCGCGTGACGATTTTAGTGTTGAATTGGCTGCGCTGTATAATTTTACCGGTCAGTATTCAAAAGCCTTGCACTTATTGGAAAAAAAACGGTTCCATCCGTGGGAAGGAGGAGAAGGACAGGTGCTGCGCCAATATTCGTTTGCCTGCATAAAACTGGGAGAAAACGAACTCGATGAAGAAAATCCGGAAAAAGCGCTGTGTTATTTTGAAAAGGCCGAAAATACGCCCGACAACCTGGGTGAAAAGTATCATCCGCTTCAGGCAAAGGCACATATTAACTACTGGAAGGGAATGGCGCTACAAGCAATGGGGAAATCTGAAGAAGCTGAAAAATATTTTACCCGGAGCGCTTCTGAACAAGGCGATTTTATTGAAATGGTCGTGAGTGAACACTCCGAAATGACCTATTACAGGGCCTTGTCGTTTAAAGAATTGGGTTTGAAAGAAAAAGCAAATACGCTTTTAGAAGAACTGAAAGACTATGGTCTTAAAAAATTAAGTGAAAAAGTCAAAATCGATTATTTTGCCACTTCCCTGCCTTTGTTGTTGGTTTTTGAAGAAAACCTGCAACAACGAAATGAATGGGAAAACAAATATTTAATTGCATTGGCAGAAAAAGGGCTTGGAAATGATGAAAAGGCAAAAAACCTGGCCAAAGAGATTTTGCAACATAACGCCATGCATGCTGGAGCAAAAGATTTATTATCAAGCAATTGTTTAAAATAAAAGAGTGTCGTTCAATGCGCTAAGAAGATCAAATTATTTTATGAAATTAATTCAAGGTTAGCAAAAATACTTTGAGGAACTGATGCAATCGCGCACAAATGGAGGAAAATAATTTTGTTTGCCATATCATTTTAAATAATTTTGTAAACCTTTATGCATGAGCAACCGGCGCTATATTGGATTATTTTTATACCACTTCTAAATTTTTACGGATATGAAACGACTAACTTTTTTAACACTTTTAGCGCTGTTGTTGGGTGCCTTTCATGAGGCTCCGGGTCAGGATTTGAAACTCAATGATCTGGAGTATTTCGAAACGCAGGGCGTCAACGTCCTTGTTTACAGCAACCTGTTTACCGGAGGGTTCAACGATGAGAAAACCGCCGGCATCGAACTGATTCACCATGGCGTCAGAACAGCGCAGGGCGGCGCTGTACGGCTTTCCAACACGCCAGAGCAGTGGGACCTGGTTCCGGCAATACCCACCCGCACGGTAAACCGGGAGTCCAATTCCATCGAGTCTGTTTTGAGTTATGAAGATTACGGTTTTGATTCGCGGGTGGTGGTTACGGCGAAGGACAAAGGCGTTGAGATAGCTGTTTACCTGGATGAACCGATACCCGCGGAACTGGAAGGGAGTGCCGGATTTAACCTCGAGTTTCTGCCCTCGAAATACTGGGGAAAAACTTATCTGACTGACGGACGTCTAAACCGGTTCCCGCGCTATGTGGTGGGCAACTCCGTTACGAGGCCCAACAGTGAAAAAATAAAACAATATAAAGGCTACGTCACTTCCGACGACAGGGGGACCGGACGGTTTGTCTATCCGCTGCCCCTGGAAACCGGCCGTACCTTTCTGCTGGCACCCGAAGACCCGGAACGAATGGTTAAAATCACTTCTGAAGATACTGATCTGATGCTTTTCGACGGCCGTGTACTGGCACAAAATGGCTGGTTTGTGGTGCGAAGTTTGCTTCCGGCAGGAAAAACAGGCAAGGTGCTGAGCTGGACCGTGGAACCAAATGCCATTGACGACTGGATAAGAGAACCAAACATCGGTTTCTCCCAGGTGGGTTACCTCCCTTCGCAGCCAAAAGTCTCTGTCATTGAACTCGACAAAAAAGACACACCGCCTGCCACCGCATCGCTTTATAAAATCGACAAACACGGACAGGCTGCCGAAGTATTCAGCGGCCCAGTCCAACCTTGGGGCGATTATTACAAATACCACTATGTGAAATTCGATTTCTCTTCCGTGAACACCCCTGGTATTTATTACATTCAGTATGGCGACCTGAAAACCAATAATTTCATCATAGACGAAACTGTTTACGACAAGATTACCGACGCCACCAGCGATATCTGGATTCCCATACACATGAATCACATGTTTGTGCGCGAAGCTTACCGGGTGTGGCACGGCGAACCTTTTAAGGAAGGGTACCGGCAGGCGCCGCCAAATACCGATCATTTCGACCTCCACGGACAGGGCCCGACAACAGATACAAAATATGAAGGGCTGGAACTGATTCCCGGGTTAAACATCGGCGGCTTTTTCGATGCCGGGGATTTTGACATCGAAACCGGATCGAACATTGGCGTGGTGCAGAACTTTGTGCAGACCTGGGAGTATTTCAAGCCCCAACGCGACCAGACGTTTGTCAGTCAGGAGCAGCGTTATGTGGATCTTCACCGCCCGGACGGAACACCGGATGTTTTGCAGTTCATCGAGCATGGAGCAATGAACCTGGTAGCCCAGGCAGAGATTATCGGCCACATGGCACAAACGCTCTCCAACTCGGTGCTTTACAATTACCATCACCTGGGCGATGCCGCCTCCATCACCGACGGCCTTCCGTACAACCCGGACCTCGGCCCTTACGAAGTTGCCGATGACGGTCTTTCGAGCGGGGTGAAGGATGATATGTGGGCCTTTACAAGCCGTAATCCCGGCCTTGACCTCAGGGCTGCAACCATGTTTGCCGCTGTCAGCCGCGCGCTGAAGGGCTACAACGACGATCTTTCGGAACGCGCGTTGACTCAGTCAAAAAGACTACTAAAAGAGGCAACGGAACTGCTTGCCAGCCAGCCGCAGGATCACCCCGGCAGGCGATTTGGAGCAGCAGATGTGGGCACCAATCTGCAACTGTACATCTCAACTGGTGAACAACAATATGCTGATAAATTCCAGGAACTTTTATGGCCTGCACTCGACCGGAACCTCAGTTATGTTATTTTGACGGCATTGCACGGCATTCCGCACATGGACGCCTCCTACAAAGAAAAGCTGCGGCCTTATGTGGAAAAGTACAATGAATACATCGACGGGCTTGAAAAGGATAATCCCTACGGAGTGCCCATCGGTTTGGGCAACTGGGCCGGCTCCGGCGCCATTGTGAACTTTGGTACCACCATTTGTTTTGCCAATAAATATTTTCCTGATATTATTGACGCCAGCCATGCGTTCAAGACCACCAACTGGTTGTATGGATGCCATCCTTATCACAACTATTCGCTGGTGGCAACGTTGGGCGCCGCCCGTCCCAAAGAGGTCTTTTACGGGAACAACCGGGCCGATTTTTCCTTTATTCCGGGCAATGTGGCGCCGGGGATATTATTCCGGCAACCCGACCATTTTGAAAACTACGACGACTGGCCATTTCTGTGGGGACAAAACGAGGGTACGATTGGCGGAAATACCAGTTATTTGATTTTTGGATCAGCTTTTAAGAATTTAGTAAAATAAGCGGTTGTTTTTTTGAGCTGTGCCAAAAGTTAAAAACGATTTAATGAACACTACTGACGACAATGTAACATGAATCGGCTTTTGTCCAATTCATGGATAGCCATTCAGTATAGTACACATGTTGAGAAATATAAATTTTCTCATTTAATTAATTGTAATCCATTTAAATGGTGGTTTATCTTTCGACCGGGATATTTAAAGAATGACTAATTTGTGGGATAAAATGCGGGGAAATAATAAAAAATAAAAACGCAACCTGCTGATTTTTAGCCGATTGCGTTTTAGTGTTGTGCCCAGAACAAGACTCGAACTTGCACGGGGATAACTCCCCACAAGGCCCTCAACCTTGCGTGTCTACCAATTCCACCACCTGGGCAAATAATTTCACAAATATCTTTTCAAAAAACGCGACTGCAAAATTATAAAATTTCTTT
>JBNJGR010000059.1:0-13437 GCA_051747885.1 Bacteroidota bacterium
CTGAAAATTTTGCAGCGCGAAGGTTACCTCGAATTTACCGAGGAAATTGACAGTCCTTCGCGTTTGTATTTCACTGTATCACGCGATGATTTGTATAAATTTCAGGTTGAAAACGCCTCGCTCGATGGTTTCATTAAGTTAATCCTGCGTTCCTACACCGGGCTTTTTAGCGGATATGTTGCTGTTGATGAAGATTTGCTGGCCCGGCGTGCTGGCCTGAGCCAGGAGAAAGTTTATATGTTTTTGAAACATCTGCGCAAATCGAAAATCCTGGATTATGTGCCGCGCAACCAAACGCCTTTTATTTATTTCAGCAAAGAGCGGATTTCGGTTGACCGCCTAAAAATAACCAAGGAAAACTACGATTACAGAAAAAAGGATTTTCTAAACCGCGTGGAAGCCGTTATTCACTATGCCACCTCAAATACCACCTGCCGTAGCCGCTTGTTGCTCGAATATTTTGGTGAAACCGACTCCAACGACTGTGGTACCTGCGACGTTTGCCGGTCGTTGAAAAATATGGAGCTGAGTTCGTTCGAATTTTCAGAAATCAGCAAACAGGTGAGAAAAATGCTGGAAACACCTTGTTCTTACGAAACACTTCTGCTGAAATTAAAAGGTAACCGTGAAAAAATGATGGAGGTGGTGAAGTGGCTTACCGATAACGGGAAAATTGTTTTGCGCGTGGACAAAAAACTGGAATGGAACAAGAAGTAGGAAGTTATGCTTCAGGTATGGCTAAGTGGGTAGTTGTCATTTACTCTTAAAAATCTTTGTTACTTTTGCAGCGTTTTTTCATCTTATTAAAATTATTAATTTATAAAGGTATAAGATGGAACTCGCATGAATTTTAATAATACTCGTTTGTGTTAAAAATTTACCATGCTCGTTTCATTGGCAATTATTATGAGTGATAAAGATTTAAATCCGGTGGTTTATTCGAAAAACGTGGTGGAGTTTGTTACCGTGGCAAACGAATATTGCGGAACGGTTGAAAAAGTAAATGAACTGCCGGTGGAGGAAGGCCTGCAAAAATTGCAAAAGATGTTGCCGTTACTTTATTTAAAGGCGACCATGCTCCCCAAAACCGAAAAAATGCTGGAAGACGAACTGGAGAAATATGTAACTGAACTCGATTACAGTCTGCTGCATCAGAAGTGGCTCCAGGCACTGGGTGAATACGACAGCTTTTACGAAGTGTTCGATCCGAATATTCAGTTTGGCGACGAAACAGTAACCGCCAGTATTTCTGAAAGCTTGCTGGATATTTACCAGGATTTGAAAGATTTTCTGACTGCGTACAGCCTCGGAGACGAAATGATTATGAACGATGCACTGTTCGATTGCGTTTATCATTTCGAAGATTCCTGGGGCCAGCGCCTGGTAAATGTATTACGGGCTGTTCACATGCTGGTTTACAGCAATGTGGATTTTACGGAAACACAACAAAATGATGATGTACAACCCGGAACCGGCAGCCCCAAGTGGCTCGACAAGTTTTGGGGAAACAATACTGAGGAAGATAATAATGTTTAAAGAAAGTATAACAAAAGAAGAGCTGACCGATTTGCCATTGCGTTGGTTCGAAGGTAAAATTGTAGTGGTTGACAAGCCTGAACAGGTAAAAGGTATTGCCCGTTTGCTGGCTTCGTATCCGGTAATTGGATTCGATACCGAAACCCGGCCCTCGTTTAAAAAAGGCAAAACAAATAAAGTGGCACTGTTGCAGCTTTCCACGCCTGATCAGGCATTCTTGTTCAGGGTAAATAAAATTGGCCTGCCCAAAGAAATCCGAAAAATTCTGGCCAATCCGGAAATCATTAAACCCGGCGTTGCCATTCGCGATGATATTAAGGGATTGAAAGAGATTAACCATTTTGAGCCCGGTGGTTTTATTGAATTGCAGGACTTTGCTAAAGATCTGGGAATTCAGAATTTCAGCCTGAAAAAGCTGGCGGCCATAACTTGCAGTTTTCGCATTTCCAAGTCGCAGCAACTTTCCAACTGGGAAGCTGATTCGCTTACCGATGCACAGCAGGTTTATGCAGCTACCGATGCATGGGTATCGCTAAAAATTTACGAGAACTTTGCAAAAAATTAATCTCATGGCTGAAGGATTTACCAAAATTGTACTGAAATCCGGCAAAGACCAATCGCTGAAACGTTTTCACCCGTGGGTGTTCTCGGGTGCCATTAAAAAAACCTATGGTCCACTGAAAGAGGGCGATTTGGTTGAGGTTTTTTCCAACAAAGACGAATTCCTTGGCCTTGGGCACTACCAAATTGGTTCTATCACTGTGCGGATTGTTTCCTTTGAAAGAACTGAACCCGACTACGAATTCTGGAGAAATAAAATTCAGAAAGCCTGGGATTACCGAAAAACACTTGGGTTTGACCAAAATGAAAAAACTAATGTTTTCCGGCTCATTCATGCTGAAGGTGACGGACTGCCCGGATTAATTGTGGATTTTTACAACGGAACTACCGTAATGCAAATGCATTCGGTGGGCATGTACCTGATTCGTGAAGAGCTGGCAAAAACCCTGAAAGAAGTTTTAGGCGACCAGTTAAAAGCCGTTTACGATAAAAGCGCCAAAACTCTTCCCGACAAAGCTGCCATCGAACCGGAAGACGGATATTTAGTTGGGGAACAAGCTGGAAACGAAGTGTTGGAGTATGGGCTCAAATTTAATATCGATTGGGTAACCGGCCAGAAAACAGGTTTTTTTATCGATCAGCGCGAGAATAGGAGGCTGGTTCAAAAATATGCTGAAAACCGCGATGTACTGAACATGTTTGGTTACACCGGCGGGTTTTCCATTTATGCGATGCAAGGCGGGGCAAAAACGGTACATTCGGTTGATGCATCGGCAAAAGCCATCGATTTAACCAACGAAAATGTGGCGCTCAATTTTCCCGATGATCTGCGCCACGAATCTTTTACAGCCGACGCATTTGAATATTTGAAAGATATTCAAAACAAATACGATTTAATCATTCTCGATCCACCGGCATTTGCCAAGCACCGCAGCTCAATGCACCAGGCTTTGCAGGGCTACAAACGAATTAATACACGGGCGTTTGAGCAGATTCGCAGCGGTGGTATTTTGTTTACTTTTTCCTGCTCACAAGTGATTTCGAAAGACCGTTTTCGCGAAGCCGTTTTTTCAGCCGCTGCCATTTCGGGCCGTACCGTTCGTATACTCCACCAGTTAACGCAGCCATCCGATCATCCGGTAAATATTTACCATCCTGAAGGGGAATACCTTAAAGGCCTGGTTTTATATGTAGAGTAACTGTAATTCTGTTTTTCCAATCAAAATTATATTTTTGAAAAATATTAAAAATAGTGATAATGACAACGGACCAGAGACTTGCTGATAAATACAATTCCGAATTTACTGACCAGAATATTATTCAAAAAATAAAGCAACTCACTGTAAATCATCCAGAGAAAGTGATTTTTACTACCAGCTTTGGGTGTGAGGATCAGGTGATTACCGACATGATTTTCAGGAACAATTTACCGGTGAAAGTTATCACCCTCGATACCGGCCGCATGTTTGAAGAAACTTACAAGGTTTTTCGGAGTACACTTGAGCGTTACGGAAAACCCATAAAAGCCTACTTCCCGCCAGCCGATAAAGTTGAAAAGTTGTTGAATGAAAAAGGCCCGTTCAGTTTTTACGAATCGGTAGAAAATCGCAAGGAATGTTGTTACATCCGCAAAGTCATTCCGCTGAAACGAGCCCTGCAAGGAAACGAAATCTGGATTACCGGGCTTCGTGCTTCACAATCGGAAACCCGCAGCGATTTGCATGAATTTGAATGGGACGAAGGCAACCAAAAAGTAAAGTTCAACCCGTTGATTAACTGGAGCCTCGATGAGGTGAAAGATTATGTGAAAAAGAATAATGTACCCTACAATGTGCTTCACGACAAAGGCTTTTTGAGTATCGGCTGTGAACCCTGCACCCGCGCCATCAAACCGGGTGAAGATTTCCGTGCAGGCCGCTGGTGGTGGGAAAAAAGCACTGGCAAGGAATGCGGACTACACGAAAGTGAGTAGTTGAAAACCGAAGAATTAATGAATAAAAAGAACTAAATGGAAGCCTGGAAAGTTATTTTTAACGATTGGATACCCGAACAACAACCTTTGCGTGAAGCATTGTGTACCCTGGGAAACGGATATTTTGCCACACGTGGTGCGGCCGAAGAATCGGATGCCGGAAGTGTACATTATCCCGGAACATATCTTGCCTGTGGTTTTAACCGGCTCACGTCGGAGGTTGCAGGGCGAAAGGTGGAAAACGAAGATTTGGTCAACTGGCCCAACTGGCTGAGCCTGAAGTTCAGGGTTGAAGGTGGCGAGTGGTTCAGCCTCGACGATGTGGAAATAAAAAATTACCGCTGCGAAATTGATTTGAAAAAAGGGATTTTAAAGCGCACTGTTCATTTTACGGATGCTGGAGGCCGTGAAACCCTCCTCGAAAGCCGGCGGCTGGTACACATGAAATATCCGCACCTTGCAGCCATTGAATGGAAGCTGACACCACAAAACTGGTCTGGAAATGTGGAGGTGAAGTCGGCACTAGATGGTACTGTAACCAATTCGGGAGTGGAGCGCTACAACGATCTCGAAGGTGAGCACCTGCAACCGCTCGAAACCCGGCAAATTAACAACGACAGCATGTTGCTGGTGGTACAGACCAGGCAATCAAAAATTCGAATGGCACAGGTTGCATGTACCCGGTTTTTTGAAGCCGAAAATCAGCTGAAATTAGCGAGTGAAAGTATTGAAGAGGAAGGATACATCGCCCGAATTTTCAACCTGAAATGCAGGGAAAAGCAATCCTTGCGGATAGAAAAAATAGTTTCATTATATACTTCGCGGGATCACGCTATCAGCGAACCTGTCCTTGAGGCCGAAACGGCCGTGAGGGATGCGGAGAATTTTGCCGCTCTCCTGAAAAGTCATGAAAAAGCCTGGGAGCAGTTGTGGTTCCGGTGTGACATGGAATTGCAAGAAGGCGATTACACCCAGATGATTCTCCGATTACACATTTTTCATATTTTGCAAACAGCATCTGTCAACACCATCGATTTAGATGTGGGCATTCCCGCCCGCGGATGGCATGGTGAAGCTTATCGCGGCCATATTTTCTGGGACGAGTTGTTTGTTTTTCCTTTCCAGAATTTCCAACTGCCCGAACTGGCCCGATCGCTGCTGATGTATCGTTATCGCCGTTTGCCCGAGGCACGCCGTGCTGCGCGTAAGGCCGGTTACAAAGGGGCAATGTTCCCCTGGCAAAGCGGCAGTAATGGCCGCGAAGAGAGTCAGGAACTGCATTTGAACCCGCAATCGGGCGAATGGGACAAAGATAATACCTACCTGCAGCGGCATGTGGGCGCAGCCATTGCTTACAATATTCATCAGTATTTTGAAGCCACGCACGACCTGGAATTTATGTCGTTTTACGGGGCAGAATTGTTGCTCGAAATTGCCCGTTTCTGGTCAAGCATTGCCACCTGGAATTCCGGCCGCGGGCGTTATGAAATTCGTGGAGTGGTGGGACCCGATGAATTCCATACGCAATATCCCGGTTCAGATAAACCCGGTTTGAATAATAATGCCTATACCAACGTAATGGCTGTTTGGGTGCTCCGCCGTGCCTCCCGGATGCTGAGGGAACTCTCTGATGCGCGAAAAACGGAACTTCTCGATGAGCTGGAGATTAGCGATGTTGAATTGGAACGCTGGAAAGATATCACCCATAAAATGTACATTCCTTTTAATAGTAATGGAATAATCAGTCAGTTTGAAGGATATGACGAACTGGAAGAAATAGATTGGGACAAATACCGCCGAAAATACGACGATGTTCAGCGTATGGATCGCATCCTGAAAGCGGAAGGAGACACACCCAACCGCTACAAAGTGGGCAAACAGGCTGATGTGCTTATGCTTTTCTACCTCTTTTCAGTAGAGCAGCTCAAAGAAATTTTCAACCGGTTAGGATACGAATTGGAACCTTCAGCAATTCCACGTAACGTGAATTATTATTTAAATCGGAGCTCGCACGGCTCAACCCTCAGTCGTCTGGTTTATTCCTGGGTGGTTTCACGTTCCGACCGCGAAAGTTCATGGAAAGCATTTCAGGAATCGTTGAAAAGTGATTTTGAAGATATCCAGGGAGGAACAACCTCGGAAGGAATTCACCTTGGGGCGATGGCCGGAACGGTAGATATTATACAGAGGTGCTACACCGGCCTCGAAGTTCGCGATGGTGTGTTGTGGATTAACCCGCAGTTGCCGCGTGAACTTCAGTCGCTGACAATGCGGATTCGTTACCGGGGGCACTGGATTCACTTTTTATTCAATCATAAAATTGTTGAGGTTACGTTTGAAGCCGGCTGGTCGCCTAAAGTGGAAATCGGCTTCCGGGAAAAAGTGTACACTTCCGGAGAGGGAGATCGCAAAACATTTTCACTTTAACTATTTCTTTTTTTGATTTAAATTAATTGTTGTTTTAACTGGCCTCAAATTTTATCTGGTTTGAACCTGCGGCTGCACCCACGCTTTTTGTTTTCCCAGAACTTTTCCGGTATTCGGGTCGATGTGATCGGCTGAAGATGTTATACGAACACGCACATACATTTCATCGCCAGTAAATTTGTAAGAGGGCGTTAGCGACTGGCTGGTGGCCAGAACTTTTCCGATTTCTTCAGAATAGGTTTTGGTTGTATTTTCAATTTTATTTCCTTCCGAATCCAGTGTTGGCATTCCGGAGGCGTCAACACCTTTTAGCGTACCGATAAACTTGGTCGAAAATTCCATACCTTCCTGCGGTTCGATTTCAATTTCCAGTGTTTTCCCGTTAAACTGAATGTTTTTTAAAGTAACACCTGTTGAGGCATAAAAATCGCCCTGATCGATGGCATCCAGAATGGCATCGGGTGAAAGTTCGTCGGACTGAACCATAACCCAGCCCCTGCCCGGTCCGGCTCCTCCGCCGTGGTAGTTGTGGGCATCGTCAGTGGCCAGGGCGTAAAGCAGCTCATCGTTACCAGATGCCAGGCGGTTGGCCAGAACAATATCCCAGATCCTGTCGGTGCTGACCCGGTTTTGGTCGCCGGCATTGTTCACCATGGGGTGGCCGTTAAAAACTTCAAAGTACCTAAGTTCAGGCACATTCAACATCATTTCTGCTGTTATGGCCCACATGAAATTGGGATGGGCAAGTGCAGGATGCACATTAATTCCGGTCTCTTCGCGGTAAGCTTTCACATTTTCAACGGTTTCCCGAATCATTTTTTCCCGCTCTTCCACAGCGCCCTGAACTGCAGGAACCACCCGGTGTTGATGAAAAGCCAACAGGTGAACAGCGTGCGGATTGGAGATTTCGTTGCCCATAATCAGCAGAAATTCCCCGGGTTCTTCGTACATCGACCGGAATTCCTCCAGCGTTTTCAGCCGTACACGTTGAATGCCTTCCTCTTCTTCGTGCGAATGCATTTCCACCCAATCGTCGCCAAATGTTTTCATGTATTTGTGCAGTGTGGCATGGTCTTCAGGGAAATTTCGCCAGCGCTCGCCTTCCAGAATTACATTGTGGTCGGTAAGCGCCAGAAAGTCGTAGTCGTTTTCTTTGTACCATGCCGCAACGCTTTCCGGGAATTCATCGCCGTCGCTCCAAAAGGTGTGGGTGTGCAAATTTCCTTTCAACCAGTTGGGGTCCGGTTGGCTGCAACCTGCTAACACAAAAAGGACCAGCAAAGCAAAAATGCCTGCCAGACTATTTTTACGGGGAGAATTTTTTTTGTTCATTTTACATTTTACGTTTTGATTTTTTTCGGGATTTCTTTCCATTTTATTCGAATTAGAATGACTTCCGATTTGTTTTTCTGTTCAACCGGCAATTTACAAAATAGATACAAACTAAAAGGTCCTTTATTTAAATTTTCTGGAAGATTAAAGTTGAACCATGCACCATGAAAGCTGTTTAATAGGTAAGAAAACTTATTAATCAAAATGAAAATGGAAACACAAGGAAAAACAAAATGGGTACTGGATCCTGCACACAGTGAGATTTTATTTAAAGTGAAACACCTGATGATTACGAACGTGAAAGGGGAATTCCGTAAATTTTCAGCAGAAGCGGTTTCAGAAGGAAACGATTTCAGCTCGGCTGAAGTGAATTTAACCATCGATGCAGCTTCGGTTTTCACCAATAACGACGACCGTGACAATCACCTTAGAAGTGCCGATTTTTTCGATGTGGAAAATCACAAGGAGCTGACTTTCAAATCGACTAAAGTTGAAAAAGTGGACGACGACGAATATAAGCTGACTGGTTTACTAACCATTAAAGGCGTTGCGAAAGAGGTTACTCTCGATGTTGAACATGGCGGAATTATGAAAGACCCCTGGGACAATGACAAAGCCGGGTTTTCGCTGGAAGGAAAAATCAACCGCAAAGAGTGGGGATTAAACTGGAATGCCGCTCTCGAAGCTGGTGGCGTGATGGTTGGAGATGAAGTGAAACTCAGTGCCGAAGTGCAGTTTGCAAAACAGGCTTAAATTGAGAGACTGTTTTGAATTTATCCTTTTATTCTATTTTGCGTCTTTTTCACTCATACTACTGCAAAATTTCCTTAAATAGCTATGGCTATTCGTGTCAATTTTGCCTTGTCTGAGCAAAAAATACATCAAAATATTTCTAAAAAACAAAATCAAAACAGTCTCTTATTCACGGTAATCCGGGTTGTTTGGGACCAGTCCCAAACTTCCCAGAACATCCATACAGGCCGCCCGCACATTGTAATTCCGTTCGTCCATTTCCCTGACCTCCCAAACAGTTTCGACAAAAGGTTTCCTTTGATCCGGTTCGAAGTAAAGCAATGAATAAACCGCCATCAGCGAAATATCAAGATTTTCGTGGGCACAGAATTTTTTCAGCTTTTCTTCTGCAGTTTTATTGTTAAACATGCCGTATGCAATGGCAGCAGCAGTTACAGCTACCGGCGGATATTTATCATCCATCATTTCAGCAATTTTTTCAGAATGAGGTTTTAAGTCGTTCATACTTTGACTCCGCAACCCTAAAATGGCCCAGTAACGGACTACCGGGTTTTCGTTGGTAAGTAATTCAATTTGTTTTTCAGCAACTTCTTTTCCCCGGAATCCGGACAGAGAAGCGGCTTCGTAAATTTCTTCCAACGGATATTTTTCATGATCAAGCCGAAATTCATAGGCTGTTGTGGTATCCGAAAGCAGGCCGATTTCATATTCGGGCAAGAACATTATATCGCGCGATTTCAGCACTTCCTCTTTTAAAAGGGAACGCATTTTTTCCATGATAGGCTGAAATTCCTGGTCATCAGCCCGGTTTCGGGTTTCCCATAAATCGTTTTCAATATCGAAAAGGAACTCAGCCGGACGCGGTTCCAAAAGGCTTTTCTGCAACGGATTGAGTTTGTTTTCGGCCAAATCTTTTCGCATCTGCTGTTTGATGTCGCCAATTTCCATGTATCGGATGTAACGTGCTTCGTAAATGTACGGCATGAAATTTCGTGAGTAAACAAACCGGCCGTCGGTAACCGTGCGCACCATGTCGATTCCGTTATCCGAGCGGTCGGAAGAAAGGTTAAGGTGTTCTACCGGTTCATTTCGTTTCTGCCCCAAATAAGGCCGTCCGCTCATATGTTCCGGTATTTCGCCTCCTGCCAGACTGATAAGTGTAGGCGCCAAATCGGAGAAGTCAATTAATTCGTCGGTCACCACGCCTTCTGTTCCCCAGGGCGACAGGTGTTTGTACATTTCGGGAAACCAGATGATAAACGGCACACGGTAACCGTAGTTAATTCCGTTGGTTTTTCCGCGGGGCATCCCTTCGCCGTGGTCGGCATAAAAAAAGATGATGGTGCTGTCTTTCAGATTGTCTTTTTCGAGTCGGCCGAGCAACTCTCCAATTCTGTTATCGGTGAGTTTTATGGAATTATATACCCGAGCAAATTGTTTGCGCATTTCGGGGCTGTCGCGGTAAAAGGGCGGCATTTCAAATTCATTTTCGCCAATTTGTTCTTCGGGGGAAAGGGTTTCAAAAACATTTTTCAGGTACCAGTCGTAGGTTTCCGTCATGGTTCGCGACTGGTGCGATTCCATAAAATTGAACACGGCAAAAAACGGTTGTCCGGATTTGCGGTTCCACCAGCCGGCCTGATTTGAACTTTCGTTCCAGGCTTCGGCAATAAACTGTTTTTCGCCAGCCACGTTGTAATCGGTTTTTACATTATTTGTGGTGTAATATCCCTGTTGCTGAAGATAATACGGAAATCCTTTAATATATTCGGGAACGGGATATTTGCTGCGGTGATTGCCGCTACCGGTTTTGTAGGTTTTTACGCCGGTAATAATGGCAGTCCGGCTGGGAGAGCAAACCGTTCCGGTTGAAAAGGCATTGGTAAACCGGACACCTTCCTCGGCAAGTTTGTCAATAACCGGCGTGCTGGCATTTTCATCGCCATAACACCCGATAAACTGTGGCGAAGTATCTTCAATGGTCATCCAAAGAATGTTGGGTTTAGGCAATTCTTGTTTATGTTTGCATTGCAAAAACAGAGATGGAATAAATATCAGACTGAGCAGGAACGTTTTTTTGTTCATTTTTTTGTTGTTTTTTCTGCGCGAATCTGCGCCATCTGCTGGAGTTTTCTTTTTTCTTTTCCCGCAGATAACACAAATTTTCGCTGATTTTTATTTTGCTAAAGTTCCACCAATACTTTTTCCGGATTTTTTTCTTTTTGAGTTTTCAGGCCGGTAACTGCTTCTTTGTTTTTATCTTTTCCTACAATGATGGTAAAGGTTCCGCTTTCATGCAGTTTCGGCTGAACGGTGTTGCCTTTAATGCGATACATTTGTGCAATTTCGCCGGTTTTTTCATTCCATATTTGAATTACCTGATCGGGCTGGTTCACCGAAATTTCGGGCAAAACATTTTCTGCGCCAAGCCCCAAATTATCGAATTGCGAAATTTGTTTCGGCCAACCCGGAAACTGGTCGCGCACCGGATTTGGATTTTCCACATCGGCAAAAAACCGCCATGAATCGATGTCGATAGTCCGTTCGTTTTGGTCGAATGTAACAAATCCAAATCCGGAAGCCCTTATTTGTGCATTGTTGTACCTGCTATCCCGGTCAACCGTAATTTCTCCCGGATTCCCAACGGCATATACATAATTTTTATTTCCGAATGCATCCTTGTATTTGCCGGTGTTGGGATATCCGTGTTCGGGCCGGTCAACAACCGGAACACCGCGCTCATCGGGTAAAAACCAACGCATGTAAAAGTTGCAGATTGCCGGTGTATTGAAACTCCAGCCAGCGTCGCGGTAATCATCCAATCCGTATTGTACCAGGGTTGGCAAGTGCTGGTCGCCGTTGATGTGGAAGGCCGCCACTTTTCGCATCAGCCGTATAACTTTGTCGCGGCCCGATTTTGGCCAGCCCCCCGAGTCGAGGTCGCCGTAAAGGTAATTTTCCAGACTTCCGTGGTGGGTGGCCACGTTGGCAAAAACCGTTTGCGAGAGCAGCACTTTCATATCGGCACCCTCCCAGTCCATTATCCAGTCGTTCAGGAATTTGGTTTGCCGTTCGCCAATCATTTCCACGCCCGGCTTGTCTAGGAATGACAAATCTTCGCGGGGTTCTTTCATGTGGTCGTGGCGGCCTTCCCAGTCGGAAACAGCCTCCGGACCGGTTTTAAAAATACGGTCGGTGATGATGGCAAAACTCACCCTGCCGTAAGTGAGGTCGGTGTACCAAACGCTCATCCCCTGTTCAATGGGTGTGGGATCGTACGGATCGGGCAACTGCCCGCACTGGGTGCGGTTTACCACGTTCACCATTTCAACCGACTGCATAAAGCCACGCGTATCGGAACTGCCGGCGCCCTCTGGTTTCGGAACTCCGCCTTCGCCCCAGAGGTTTCCGTGAAAAACATCGTGGTCGTCGGGCGTACAAATGGTTGGCGTATTTCGCATCAAGTCGCCAAACGCCCAGCCAAACATGTAATATTTTCCGAGGTAACTTAAGATTGAGGCTTCCACCGGTTCGCGCTTTATCTGGTACCCGCCGTTGGGTTCATAAATCTGGTCGCCGGAAAAGTAAAGCATGTCAGGTTCCAGTATGGTCAGGTTCTCAACCAGCGGCGTATAAGGATAACCCGAGGTAAACTGGCAGGTGAGGCCGCCGAACTTCAGGGGACGATCAACCGGATCTTTGCGGATGGTCCCGGTATAATATTCCGGGGTTTCGGTTTCGTCTTTCCCTTTCTCAATGTATTCCACCCGGTATTCCTTGTCTTTGGAAGCATCCCAGTTTTCCAGTTTGAACACTGCCGTTCTCGAATCGGATTCAATCTGTTTTTTGGCAATGGTATTCCAGTTTCCGTTTTCATTCAGTTGAAGGCTCACTTCCTGGTTGTCGTTTTCACCAATCGGCGGAAGCAACGCCATCATTTTTACAGTTCCTTTACTGAGGGTGTGCATGGTCCACAGAATGGGGCCGAATGCATTTTCCGGTTTTTCAATCACTTTTGAGCCTGACAGTTTTATATTGTCAAAAGCAAAACGGGCGTTTCCAGGCTTTTCATTCCCGCCTAACTGCATGTTGTTGGCCACAGCAATCAAACCCTCAATTCCGTCAACCGGACATGAAAGTTCTGTTTTAAAGCCATTATAATCAACCAAATTCATGGTTAATCTATTATTTGAACCTTTAATGGTAATCGTGAATTCGTCCCAGACAAAATTCTCCGGTAGTTCAATTTTTTCATCTTTTAAAAAGGCATAGCCATTTAAGCTGACTCCTGCTTTAATGCCTTCTCCAAAATAACAAGCGGCTTTTACGTCAGAATCTTCTTCATCGTGCAAGCCAATTAAAAATCCGGCCGAACCGGGAATGTCGCCATTTTCAGCCAGCATTATTTTAGCAGAAGCCTGAAAATTACCATCTCCGGGAGACAACACATGGGTGAGCAGGTTCACCCTCGACTGGGGAACTGTTCCCACACAGTGAAGCTGACCTTCTTCCACTTTCCAGTCTTCCAGCGGAATGGACCAGAAATCTTTTCCCACCCACACACGGTCGTGGGTGTTATCGAAGCTGGCCGAGAACTCGGTGTTTTTGGAGCAGGAAGTTACAGCGAATAGAAATACGACAACAATGGTTAATAGTGACAGTTTCATATTGATTTGGTTTTAAGTTGATTAATCCCCCAACTGTTTTATTTTAAACCGTTCAATTTCAGCCGGAGTATGTTCCTGTGCAAAAATGGATTCTATTTCCTGAACGATTTCCGGATGTTGGGCTGAAACATCGTTTTGTTCCTGAATATCTTCTTCAAGGTTGTACAATTGAATTTCCAGGTTATCATC
>JBNJGR010000060.1:0-13291 GCA_051747885.1 Bacteroidota bacterium
TTCGCCGTTTTTGTCGTCGTACGAACGATTGGTGAGTTTTCCCTCCACCGCAATTTCCGACCCTTTTTTCAGGTAGTTTTCCACAATATCGGCTTGTTTACCCCACGCTACCAACCGGTGCCAGGTAGCTTCCGATACTTTTTTGCCATTTTGGTCGTAGTAAATTTCGTTGGTTGCTATTGAAAAATTAGCAACTTTTTTTCCGCTGTCCAACTTTCTCACTTTAGGGTCGTCTCCCAAGTGGCCGATAAGTCTGACGCTGTTTCTTAATGCATTCATGATTCAAAATTTTAAATTAATAACTAAAACGAAATTGTACACCAAAGGTAAAGCAGCGTCTAAAGGGTAGCCGGTAATTAAATAATTGTAAGCGCTTATAAACAATTGTAAACGTTTACAAACGGATATATTTTTGTATATTAGCGTTTTATCAAAATATAAAATTAAAGCAGGAAAAAAATTGAAGAAATCAAAGGCATACTGATTCACAGCGCATTATACTTCGCTTTTACTTTTTATTCTGCACGGATTACCGTACACGAAAACTTTAAAATAAATACCATCCGTCTGAAGAATTAAAAAGGTGCAATTTATTCGTCTAAAAAATTCAGTAAAGGCTGAATATACCGATCAAAACTCTCGATATGCGGCAGGTGCCCGATTCCGTCCAGTTCCACTAATCTTGAATCTGGTATTTTCTGATGAGTTGTTTTCCCCAGTTCATCGTAACGTCCCATCGTCCGGCGTACATCTTCATTTACCAGTGGTTTTCCAAGTGCAGTCCGGTCGCGGGTGCCAATGATTAACAGTGTTGGGGCGTCAACATCCTGAAATTCATAAACTACAGGTTGTGTAAAAATCATATCATAGGTGAGAGCGGCATTCCACGCAATTCTTTCGTAATCGGAGTTCAGCGTCCAGCCTGCCAAAAGGTTTACCCACCGGTCGTATTCAGGCTTCCATTGCCCGTCGTAATAACTGGATTTTTGATATGATTTTATGCCTTCATACGTTTTATCCAATTCGTTTTGGTACCACCAGTCAACTGATTTGTATGGTACTTTTAATTTCCAGTCTTCGAGACCAATTGGATTTACAAGAATCAGTTTATCTGTTATTTCCGGAAACATCAGGGCAAAACGGGTGGCGAGCATTCCTCCCATAGAATGCCCCAAAACAGCAGTCCTGGAAATATCCAGCGAATCGAGCAACTGCCTGGTATTTTCAGCCAGTTGCTGGAAAGTATAGTGAAAAGTAGATGGTTTCGACGATTTACCAAAACCAATCTGATCCGGAATAATAACACGATAGCCTCGTTCCGTTAATGCTTTGGCCGTACTTTCCCAGTAGGCGCCATTAAAATTCTTACCATGCAGCAGCATTACATTTTCCCCGTTATGGTTTTCCGGCTTAACATCCATGTACGCCATTTTTAAATCCTGCTGCTGGACATTAATTTCCAGATGTTTGGCAGGAAAAGGATAGTCGTAATTGACCAACATAATATCCAGCCATTTTAAATCATTTTTCTGTGCAAAAAGAGAAAAACTGAGTGCAGTTAACAAGAAGATAAAAACGAACTTCATATTGTATCATTTTGTGTGAACCGGTAATCGAAAATTTTAACCGGATTTACAATATGAAACACTTCAACGTTAAATTGGTTTTTTAAAATCCAAAAAAGGAAAATTACAAAACTATCTGCTATGAATCTTTAGCTCTACAATCTCAGCACGGCCCATTGCTGGCGGAGATTTATTTGTAAGCACATATTTGCTCCAAATCCTTAGCAATAATTTTAGGTATTAAAAGGCACAAGCGGGACGCTCTCGCCATATAAGGGAAGCCCTCATGGTTTGTTCATATTGTTGGTGAAGATTATGTAATTGAGGGATTTAAATGTTTATATTATTGATCAAATTTACCTATGGCAATAACCCAATCAGAATGATGAGGCAATGAAATTTTATGGTTGCCCGATTTTAAGGAGCCGTAGTCAATTTCTGCATATGAAGCTTTACAATCAATGGCCACAACAGGCAAGAGGGACGATTTACCAGCGATGTTTATGTTAATTGAAGAGGTATTTTCTTTGTATACGACAAAATGCGTGTTGTCATAATTTTTAAGCACATGGCCGTCAGAAATATTATTGACTGGTTCCAGGCTGGAAAGGAACCGGTTTTCCCAAAATTGCCTGTGCGTGCGTAATTGTTCGGGATTAGGATAATTACCGGGATTGGAAGCACTGCAGTTGTCATCAGGATAATGCCCCCAAATGGACCCGGCACCCCCTGCCATGGCAAAGGCCCAAAAAGCCTGCCGGGTGGCATCCATATCCCAAACTCCATCGCGTAAATAAGAAAAACGTCGGGAGTATTCAATGGGCTTATTGCCCCCTGTTTCAAATTGTTCGCGGGTATTTTCATACCAATTTCCGGAAATTCTATAGTCAGTACTATAAATTTCTAAATTGGGAATGTAATTTTTTTCTTTTCTTGCACCAATGGGATGGTACCAGCCTAGTTTTTGTTTCAGGTGGCTGGCCCAGGCTTCGGTATCTTCTTCTCCCACCCATTCAAGGAGGTCAAATCCCAGGCTGATATACCAACCGGGTAGAGGTCCCAGGCGGGCAGCAAGGTACCTGTTAAATCGCAGATCAGATTCACTGTTTATGCCGTCGGGAGGAGTCCATCCCCTTGCAGCATCACCCCACAGAAAAACATTAACAATCATTTCTCTTTCGTGCGCCTTAATAATGGCTTTTTCCAAAATGCGAAAATTTTCTATGTGAGGATTATGTTCGCTGCTTTCCATATCCAGCAGATCGCGTTGGGGCAGGATTTGAACACCATTACATCCATGAGCCCATGCCTGATCCAGATAATTCCTCCATCTTTCATTGTTTCCCATGAGATATGTTACAGGTGACCATCCACACTTTTTCATTCCCTCGGGGCCAACAACTTCTTTCCTGTAATTCATCCAAATGTTGGGGATAAAGCCTTCTACACGGCCATTGTCTCCTGAATAGCGCACGAATTTTTGTCCCCGGATGCCTAAAAAACCATGGGATTGTTTGTTATTGTTCTTTGTAACTATAACTGTTCCCGTGTGGCCGCTCAACTCCTTGTCCGTGCTAATGGTTTTAAAATGCCATTTACCTGTTCTTAATCCGGCAAACCGGAATTTCCAGGTGTCATCACCATCATAAAACATTTCCGTGGCACGTACTATATTTTTTTCTTCATGTGTAAACTTAACAGTAGCCACCAAATCAAAAGGATTGCCGGAACAGGAACCATTAGCGACCGACCATTCCATGTATTCAAAAAGCGGAACTTCCCGGGTTTCAAAATCAATAGCCTGCAAAGGGAAAGCGAATATAAAAAATATGAATGCCCCGAATAGTAAAATAGCGGTTTTGTTCCCGTTAAACATCAACTTATAGGTTGGTTTGTTTATTTTATTGAAAAAATGCAACATAGTTTACTTTTTTAGAAACGAATAAATATACCAGTTTTTCGCGAGGAATATTTTACCAACACCTTAAATTCATATTTAACCGACAAAAGCCGACCCGGAAAATTCAGGACGGCTTTTTTTATGTAATCAGGAATTTTGAGGGAACCAGGGGCTTAATTTTTGTTTTTGTCGAGCATTAGAAGGGAATTGACGACGATTTCAGTCACATAATGTTTTTCGCCGTTTTTGTCGTCGTACGAGTGGTTGGTAATTTTACCTTCCACTGCAATTTCCGACCCTTTTTTCAGGTAACTTTCCACGATATCGGCCTGTTTGCCCCAGGCTACCAGGCGGTGCCACGTAGTATCCGACTGTTTTTCGCCTTTACTGTCACGGTAAATTTCGTTGGTTGCTATTGAAAAATTAGCAACCTTTTTTCCGCTGTCTAACTTTCTCACATTGGGGTCGTCGCCCAGGTGGCCGATAAGCCTGACGCTGTTTCTTAATGCATTCATGATTCAAAACTTTAAATTAATAACTAAAACAAAATTGTACACCAAAGGTAGAGTGGGGTGCAAAATTTAGCCGGTTTTTAAACAGTTGTAAGCGCTTATAAACGGTTGTAAGCGTTTGCAAACGGATATATTTTTGTATATTAGCTATTTATTAAAATCTTTAAAAAGCTATAATAACGTTTGCAAAGAAGATTTAAAATTGATTATGAGGTAAATCAAACTTTCATTTCATTTAAAAATCTACCAAGATGAAAAACACAAAAATTTTCAAAATGCCATTTGCCAGTGTTTATCCGCATTACATCAAAAAAGCAGAGAAAAAAGGGCGAACAAAAGCTGAAGTAGATGAAATTATTTTTTGGCTTACAGGATATGATGAACAAACATTGCAACGCCACATTGATGAGAAAACTGATTTTGAAAATTTCTTTGCCAATGCTCCGCAACTCAATCCAAATGTCTCAAAAATAAAAGGTGTAATTTGTGGTTACCGTGTGGAGGAAATCGAGGACAAACTAATGCAAAAAATCCGTTACTTGGATAAACTGATTGACGAACTGGCAAAAGGCAAGGCAATGGAAAAAATATTAAGGAATTAAGGAATAATAAAAATGGAACAAAGAAAATGTTTGGAATGTGACGAACCTCTCCGCGGCAGGGCGGATCAAAAGTTTTGCAGCGATGCCTGCCGGAATGCCTACAACAATAAAAAACTGAGCGGTTCTACCAACTACATCCGCAAAATCAACCGCATTCTCAAAAAAAATCATTCCATTTTGGAAAACCTCAACCAGTCGGGAAAAACAACGTTGTACAAATCGGCACTGGAAAAAAACGGGTATAATTTTAAGTACTTTACTCACATTTACAAAACCCGAAACGGAAGGATTTACTATTTCTGCTACGACCAGGGATTTTCGGTGTTGGAAAACAATAAATACTTGCTTGTTAGAAAGGAAGATAAATAAACATTCAAGGTAAAAGCAAACAGGAAAAAACAGAACAAATAATCACAAGTTTTTTAAACATAAAATTTTCCAATAATCTCTTGGATAATTCAATAATCTGTATGAAATTTGTTCACGTCAAACATAAATCTATAAAAAATGAAAAAAGTTCTTATACTATTGATTATCGCATTATTAGGCCCCTATGTTTTGCATGCCACCACCCCCGCTGAAAAAGGTGAAATTATAGGCGAATGGAAATACGAAAGCCAGCATGCACCCTATGGCTATGAAAAAGGTTCCATAATTATTTCTGAAAAAGAAGGCAAATTGGCCGGCGAAGTAAAATTTGCCGATGGTTATAAACTGCCTTTGAGAGATGTTACTTATGCAGATGGCGAATTAAAATGCAAATTCACAGTTGATTACAACGAAATTGCCATTAAAGCGACCATCGATGGCACGAAAATGAAAGGCACCGCTGACTCACCCGAGGGAGCATTGCCATTTACAGCCGAAAAAGCAAAAGAATAAATTTGGCAAAAAAGCTGCCTGAACAACCGACTACTTTTCAGACAGCTTTTTTCCTTTTACTTTTTACCGTTAACCAGTTACTTTTCACTGAATTTCATCCTTCCCCGATCATCTTTTTCGGATCCACCCAGTTGTCAAAATCTGCTTCTGAAACATATCCCAGTTCAGTCGCTGCCTGTTTTAACGTAAGATTTTCGCGGTACGCTTTTTTGGCAATTTCAGCAGCTTTGTTGTATCCAATGTGACGGTTCAGCGCAGTTACCAGCATCAACGAGTTTTCAAGATAACCTTCAATTACCGGTTTGTTCGGTTCAATTCCGGCGGCGCAGTTGTCGTTAAAACTGACACACGCATCGGCCAGCAGACGGGCACTTTGCAACACACTGGCGGCCATTACCGGTTTAAATACATTCAGCTCGAAGTGGCCATTGCTTCCGCCAATTCCAACCGTTACATCGTTCCCCATCACCTGTGCTGCCACCATAGTAAGCGCTTCAGCCTGTGTGGGGTTTACTTTCCCGGGCATAATGCTCGAACCAGGTTCATTTTCTGGAATGAAAATCTCACCTATTCCGCAACGTGGTCCGCTGCTCAGCATCCGGATATCGTTTCCGATTTTCATCAAACTCACTGCCAGTCTGCGAAAAGCACTGCTCAACTCCACCATGGCATCGTGGGCTGCAAGTGCTTCAAACTTATTGGGAGCAGTAACAAACGGAAGCCCTGTTAACTTCTCAATTTTTTCCGCCACCACCTCTGCGTAACCTTTGGGCGTGTTCAATCCAGTACCAACTGCCGTTCCGCCCAGCGCAATTTCACTTACTTTTTGAAGCGACGTTTTCAGCATTCCAATGCCATTATCCAGTTGCTGCACATAACCGCTGAATTCCTGGCCCAGGGTAAGTGGTGTGGCATCCATAAAATGGGTACGCCCGGTTTTAACAATATCCTTAAAATCTTCCGCCTTATTTGCCAAGGTATCCCGCAGTTTTTTTACTCCCGGCAAAGTGGATTCATACGTCAGTTTGTAGGCGGCAATGTGCATGGCAGTCGGGAAAGTGTCGTTGCTGCTCTGGCTTTTGTTAACATCATCGTTCGGACTCAGTTTTTTTTCTTTGTCCGTCAGTTGGCCTCCCAGCAAAACATGACCGCGGTTGGCAATCACCTCGTTCATGTTCATATTGCTTTGGGTGCCGCTGCCGGTTTGCCAGATTACCAGCGGAAACTGGTCGTCGTGTTTTCCATTTAGAATTTCATCGCAAACCTTAGAAATCACATCTGCTTTTTCTTTGGATAAAACACCCAATTCGAAATTTGTGAGTGCTGCGGCTTTTTTCAGGTAGGCAAATGCATAAATTATTTCGCGTGGCATACTCGCCGGTTCGCCTATTAAAAAGTTGTTGCGACTGCGTTCGGTTTGTGCTCCCCAATACTTGTCGGCAGGAACTTTCACCTCTCCCATTGTATCTTTTTCAATTCTGTATTCCATAGCGTATTCTATTTTTTTATTCAAACGTACACAAAACCTGAATGTTCGTATATCGAAACCCAGATTTAGAAATTAAATTGAATAGGTCAAATGGAAAATTCAGCGATCAAAAAAGCCGGCTCAACGAATTAAGCCGGTTTATATTCATAAAAAATTCTTACTCCTCCAGTTTAATCACTTCGCTACCTGCCAGTAAAAACGCTCCGGTTCCGTAAACCTCCCAACTTTCAGCCGAAAAGTTTTTACGCGGGTCGGCGCCAATGGGTTGCACCCAGCCTACCCTTCCATCGGATTGAATCAATGAATTGAGGCCAATCCAGGCTTTCTTCACCACCGGTAAATATTTTTCTTTATCGAGTATTCCGTTGTTAATTCCCCACGCCAGTGCATAGGTGTAAAATCCTGAACCACTGGCTTCACCTCCGGGATATGATTCCGGATCGAGCAGACTGGCACGCCACAAACCATCTTCCTGCTGCAGCGATACAACGCGCGCAGCCATTTCTTTGTAGTTCTGAATGTAAAAATCGCGTGTGGGCCAGTCTTCGGGTAATTCTTCCAGCACGCGCACCAGGCCACCCATTACCCAGCCGTTTCCGCGCGACCAGAATATTTTCTCGCCGTTTGCTTCTGTTTTTGGTTCAATTCCGGGTTCATCCAGTTTGTAATTAATATCGCGGGCATAAAGGTGTTCCTCCTGATCATATAGCAAATCATAACACTCCCTGAAAAGCTTGTCGTTCAATTTCATGTATTTTTCCTCATCGAGTGTAATCCCCAGTTTTACAAATGCGGGCGGCGCCATAAAAAGTGCATCGCACCACCACCACGTTATTTTTCGGATACCACCGGTTTCATAAGGCGTGGCCATAAACTCATCCATGGTCTCAATAAATGGTTGAATCATTTTTCGCTCGCCCGACTCACGGTACATGTCAATATAGGTCTGACAAATTACATGGTCATCTGCATGGTGCAGCCGCGGTCCGGGTTTCCAGTTATTGGCCTCCCCCATTGCCTCAATGGCGTTGTAAATATTTTTATCCCCGAGTGTTTCGTAAGCCGCAAAAACACCGGCATAAAAAGCACCGTTTGTCCAGTCATACAATTTGTGTTTCGGGTGATGCAACTGCCAGTCCAGTGCCGTTTTCATCGTTTTTTTGATGTACGTATCTTCAAAAAGTTTTTCATTTTCTGAAGTTTGAGCTACGGTAACAGAAAACAATGCAGTGATGGTAATAATTGTAACAACTATTTTCTTCATGATTTTAATTTTGAGCCAAATATATGCAATCGATTGCATTTTCAAAATATCTTTGTAAAATAATTTTTAACAAATTGGTGGAATTAAAATCCGGGATTGCTTTCAAACAAATTAATCGTTATACTTGCACAAAATAATACTGAAATGAATTACGGACACGGACATCATGGCCATTCTGAAATTTACCAAAGTTGGTAGGCTGGTGTTGTATTGTTTCGTGAAAAATATAAACTAAGGGCTTGCCGGCAAAGGCAGGCCTTTTTTTGTAAAAGCCCCTCCCAGCCTTCCGCCAGCTGGCGGAGAGGAGAAAGGAGGAAGGAAAAATTGAAATTATGGAAAAACTAAAAATTGCGATTCAGACAAAAGGAAGGTTAAACGAAGATTCGATGGAATTGATCCGCGAATCGGGCATCGAATTAAGCATGGGGCGACGCAAGCTGGTATCAACTGCCGGTAACTTCCCGATGGAAGCACTTTTTCTCCGCGACGACGATATTCCGCAAACGGTAGCTGACGGCGTGGCCGATGTGGGAATTGTGGGTGAAAATGAAATGCTCGAAAAAAAGGAAAATGTGGAGATTGCCAAACGCCTCGGATTCAGCAAATGCCGCCTTTCGCTGGCCATTCCCAAAAATACCGATTACCCGGGCGTCGAATTTTTTAACGAAAAAAAAATTGCCACCTCCTACCCCAATATTCTGAAAAAGTTTCTGGATGAAAACAATGTGGAAGCCGAAATTCATGTAATTACGGGTTCAGTGGAAATTGCTCCCGGAATTGGCCTCGCCGATGCCATTTTCGACATTGTGAGTTCGGGTTCTACATTGGTAAGCAACCGCCTGAAAGAGGTGGAAGTGGTTGTAAAATCGGAAGCTGTATTAATTGCGCGTCCTGACCTTCCGGCTCAAAAACAGGAAATTCTCGATGAATTTATTTTCAGGATGGAATCCGTGCAACGGGCCGAAGGCAAAAAATACATTCTGCTGAACACGCCCAACGAAAAAATTGAAGAGGTGGCTACCTTGCTTCCGGGAATGAAAAGTCCGACGCTGGTACCGCTGGCAAAAGAAGGCTGGAGTTCGATGCACTCGGTTATTGCGGAGGATGATTTCTGGGAAATTATCGGTAAATTGAAAAAAGCCGGTGCCGAAGGAATTCTGGTCGTCCCAATCGAAAAAATGATTTTCTGAAAAATCAGATAAAAAAAACAACAAAGATGAAAACGATTGTCAATCCGGAGAGAAGTAAGTGGCCGCAGCTACTTCAGCGGCCCCAGTTTGATGTGAGCGATTTGCACGAAAAAGTGCAGGCTGTTTTAGCCGATATCAGGCAGTCGGGCGATGCAGCACTCAAAAAGTACACTCAAAAATTTGATAGTGTTGACCTGAAACAATTTCAGGTAACAAAACAGGAAGTTGTCGAGGCAGAAAAAAATGTAAGCAGAGAATTGAAAGACGCGATAAAACTTGCATCTTCCAACATCGAAAAATTTCATGCGGCACAAAAACCGGAAATCAGGAAAATTGAAACGGTGCCCGGCGTTACCTGCTGGCAGAAAGCAGTAGCCATCGAAAAAGTGGGATTGTACATTCCCGGAGGAACGGCACCGTTGTTTTCAACCGTTTTGATGCTGGCCATTCCTGCACGAATTGCCGGATGCAAAGAAATTACACTGTGCACACCTCCTGGGAAAGACGGCAAAATTCACCCCGCAATTTTATATGCTGCAAAAATTTCGGGTGTTAAAAATATTTTTAAACTGGGTGGAGTTCAGGCAATTGGTGCGATGGCTTACGGAACGGAATCAGTACCCAAAGTGAACAAAATCTTCGGACCGGGCAACCAGTTTGTAACTGCTGCCAAACAACTGGTCAGCATGTGCGATGTGGCCATCGATATGCCGGCAGGCCCGTCGGAAGTGATGGTGGTTGCCGACGAATCAGCTAACCCGGCTTTTGTGGCCTCCGACCTTTTATCACAGGCCGAACACGGTGCCGACAGCCAGGTGGTTTTGCTCGCCGAAAGCCAGATGCTGGTTCATGAAGTCAATGAACAAGTGAATATTCAGCTCGAAAATCTGCCAAGAAAAGAGGTAGCCCAAAAATCGCTAAAAAACAGCCTGGCCATCGTCCTTAAAAATCAGCAGGATACAATTGATATGATTAACGAATATGCACCGGAACATTTAATTTTGTGCGTGAAAAATTACCCGGAACTGGCTGAAAAAGTGATAAATGCCGGCTCCGTATTTTTGGGAAATTTTACTCCCGAAAGCGCCGGTGATTATGCTTCAGGCACCAATCATACGCTGCCTACAAATGGCTGGGCAAAAACCTACAGCGGAGTCAACCTCGACAGTTTCATGAAAAAGATTACGTTTCAGGAGTTAACACCGGAAGGTCTGCGTAACATTGGGCCGGCTGTTGAAATTATGGCAGCAGAAGAACTGTTGGAGGCGCATAAAAATGCCGTAACTTTGAGATTGAAAAAATTATAATAATGAACTTAAACAATCTTCTTCGAAAAAACATAAAAAATCTCCAGCCTTATTCATCAGCACGAAATGAATACTCGGGCGAAGCGATGGTTTTTCTCGATGCCAACGAAAACCCGTTTAACGAGCCGTACAATCGCTACCCCGACCCGCTGCAGAAAAAGTTAAAAGAAAAAGTGGCGAGACTGAAGAATGTGCAACCTGAACAGATTTTTTTGGGAAACGGCAGCGACGAGCCAATTGATTTGCTTATCCGCGCGTTTTGTGAGCCGGAAAAAGAAAATATCGTAACCATCGATCCAACCTACGGAATGTACAAAGTTGCAGCATCGGTTAATAATGTGGAAGTAAAAAAAGTATCGCTGACTGATGATTTTCAGATCGATACGGAACAACTTCTGAATGCGGTGGATGAAAATACGAAGTTGATTTTCCTGTGTTCACCCAACAACCCAACCGCAAATCTACTTGAAAAAGAAGCGGTTATTGAATTGGTTGAAAAATTCAATGGAATTGTGGTGCTAGATGAAGCTTACATCGATTTTGCACCGGGCAAATCGCTGTTGTCAGAACTTTCGAACTACCCGAATCTTGTGATTCTACAAACTTTTTCAAAAGCCTGGGGAATGGCCGGCATACGCCTGGGAATGGCATTTGCCATACCGGAAATCATTTCGGTTCTAAACAAAATAAAATATCCCTACAATCTGAATATTCTTACACAGGAAAAGGCAATTGAGCTGACGGACAATCACGAAAAAGTTGAAAAATGGGTGAAGCGGATTATTGCCGAACGGGTAAAAATGGCCGAGTTGCTAAAAGATTTCCCGTTTGTTGAAAAAATATTCCCTTCGGATGCCAACTTTCTGCTGGTGAAAATGCACGATGCCCGTGGAATTTATGATTACCTTGCAGAACGTGGAATTGTGGTGCGCGACCGCTCAAAAATTCATTTGTGCGATGACAGCCTGCGGATTACCATCGGAACGTCAGAAGAAAACGAGCAATTATTAAAAGCATTGAACGATTTAATATGAAACGAGCTTTATTTATTGACCGCGACGGGACTTTAATTGTTGAACCGGAAGATGAACAAATTGATTCGCTGGAAAAACTGGAATTTATACCAGGCGTTTTCCGAAACCTTTTCAATATTCAGAAAAATACGGATTACGAACTGGTTATTGTTTCCAACCAGGATGGTTTGGGAACAGATTCTTACCCGGAAGATACATTTTGGCCGGTTCAGAATAAAATGCTGAAAGCATTTGAAAACGAGGGAGTAACTTTCGATGATATTTTGATTGACAAAAGTTTCCCTGCCGACAATGCACCAACGCGTAAACCACGCACCGGTTTGATGGGAAAATACATGCAGGACGATTACGATTTAACCAACAGTTTTGTAATTGGCGACCGGCTGACCGATATCGAGCTGGCAAAAAATCTTGGAGCAAAGGGAATTTTATTTAACGACGGCAGCCTGGCAGAAGAGCTGGAAAAACAGAACCTCACCGAACATTGTGTGCTAATTTCCAATGCCTGGGACGATATTTATGCTTGTGTGGCTGCACCTGAACGAACAGCAGAAGTAAAACGCGCCACTAAAGAAACCGACATTTTTGTAAAAATAAATCTCGACGGAAACGGGGTTTCGGATATTTCTACCGGACTGAATTTTTTCGATCACATGCTTGCGCAAATCGGTCGCCATGCCGGAATCGATATCGAAATAAAAGTAAAAGGCGATTTGGAAGTGGACGAACACCACACCATTGAAGACACAGCGCTGGCACTTGGTGAAGCATTCAAAAAAGCAGTTGGTAACAAAAAAGGCATGGAACGTTACGGATTCTGCCTGCCGATGGATGATTGCCTGGCGCTGGTAGCCATCGACTTTGGAGGGCGCCCCTGGTTGGTTTGGGAGACCGAGTTCCACCGCGAAAAAGTAGGGGACATGCCCACCGAAATGTTCATGCATTTTTTTAAGTCATTCTCAGATACTGCACAGTGTAACCTTCATATAAAAGCCGAAGGAAAAAACGAGCACCATAAAATTGAAGCTATTTTCAAAGCACTGGCCCGGGCAATTAAGATGGCGATCAAACGGGATTTAACCAATTTTGAATTGCCAAGTACAAAAGGAAAACTATGAAGACAATAAAACCATTACGCGAAAAAAAGAACACAGCCATTTTGCTGATTCACTGTCCGGACAAACAGGGAATTCTGGCCACAGTAACTGAGTTTCTGAATAAAAACAAGGGAAACATCATTTACCTCGACCAGCATGTTGACCGGCAGGAACAAATTTTTTACATGCGCGTGGAATGGGAATTGCAAAGTTTTTCCATTCCTCCGGAAAAAATCGGAGAATATTTCAATACGCTGATTGGCACTCCGCTCAAAATGACCTGGAAACTCTATTTTTCAGAAGAAATTTCGCGGATGGCGCTCTTTGTATCCAAAATGCCACACTGCCTTTTCGACATTCTGGCACGTTATACTGCCGGCGAGTGGGATGTGGAAATTCCGCTGATTATCAGCAACCACGATTTTCTCAGGCCTGTCGCCGATCGCTTC
>JBNJGR010000061.1:0-13240 GCA_051747885.1 Bacteroidota bacterium
CGAAAATAAAGTGGCGGTTTCGGTGGTAAAACACCTTAACCCGTGCGGGCTGGCAGTAACCGGCAATATTCTTGGGTCGCTCGAACTGGCCTGGGCAGGTGATCCAATCAGCGCATTCGGAAGCATTATTTGTTTTACCGATACGGTTACACAAGAAGTGGCTGAGTGGTTTTCCAAAAAATTTGTTGAAATAATAATTGCACCTGAATTTACTGAGGAAGCCAGGCAAGTTTTCAGCAAAAAGAAAAATTTACGCCTGCTGGTAACCCCGGTAAAAGCAGAAACAACAAATGAAAAACTTTACCGTTCAATTAGCGGCGGAATGCTGATGCAGGATGAAGATGAAGGTGTGGACAGCCAATTTGAAAACGTGACCAACAAACAATTCGATAAGGCAAAAATAAATCTTTCAAAATTTGGAACTGTGGCCTGCAAGCACCTGAAAAGTAATGCCATTGCTGTAGTTACCGAAAATGAAAACGGTTCGTTTTGGCTCACGGGCGCCGGAATGGGGCAGCCCAACAGGCTCGACAGCCTGCGGCACCTGACAATGCCCCGTTTTGAAATGAAAGAAGGAGTGGATATTACAAATTCGGTACTGATTTCAGATGCATTTTTCCCGTTCCGCGACAGCATTGAAGCGGCCAATGAATACAGTGTGAAGTACATTGTTCAGCCCGGCGGAAGTATCCGCGATCAGGAAGTTATCGATGCCTGCAACGAGTTCGATATCGCCATGGTATTTACCGGAAGGCGGCATTTTAAACATTGATTTTAAACATTTGACAAAACATGGGATTATTTTCTTTTTTAACACAAGAAATTGCCATTGACCTTGGAACGGCCAACACCATAATCATTCACGGCGATAAAATTGTAGTGGATGAACCATCGATAGTAGCTATCGATTTAAAAACCGAAAAAATGGTAGCCATTGGTGAAAAAGCCAGGCAAATGCAGGGGAAAACCCACGCCAACCTGAAAACAATCCGCCCGCTGCGCGATGGCGTGATTGCCGATTTCAACGCGGCTGAACAGATGATTAGGGGAATGATAAAAATGATTAATCCCAAATCGCGATTGTTCTCTCCGGCACTGAAAATGGTGGTTTGTATCCCTTCGGGGAGTACCGAGGTGGAAGTGCGTGCAGTGCGCGACTCAGCCGAGCATGCCGGTGGACGGGAAGTTTACATGATTTATGAACCTCTTGCTGCTGCCATCGGAATTGGGCTCGATGTGGAAGCTCCCGAGGGAAACATGGTGGTTGACATTGGCGGCGGAACTACTGAAATTGCTGTGATTTCGCTGGGTGGAATCGTGACCAATAAATCAATCCGCATTGCCGGCGACGATCTTACTTCTGATATTATGGAGTACATGCGCCATCAACACAATATTAAAATTGGCGAGCGTACAGCCGAAGAGATTAAAATTCATGTGGGCTCTGCTTTATCGCAGCTGAAAGATCCACCTTCTGATTATATCGTACAGGGGCCGAACCAAATGACTGCACTGCCCATTGAAGTGCCGGTTTCGTACCAGGAAATTGCCCACTGCCTTGAAAAATCGATTTCGAAAATTGAAACGGCAGTGCTGAGCGCCCTGGAACAAACGCCGCCCGAACTTTATGCCGATATTGTGGCCAAAGGAATTTGGCTGGCTGGTGGCGGCGCGCTGCTGAAAGGGCTCGATAAACGACTGAGTGATAAAATCGGTATTCCCTTCCACGTGGCCGAAGACCCGCTCAGGGCCGTGGTGCGAGGAACCGGAATTGCATTGAAAAATGTGGATAATTTTTCGTTCCTGCTCAGGTAGTGCTCGGGAAACTGTTTTTATTTTACTTCAGAAAATAATTGATTTACAAAATTTTGTTCGTGTTTATTATCGGTACACATTATAGAGTATGAGGAGTTTACTCAGGTATTTATTGAAGAACTACGCATTTGTGCTGTTTCTTCTGCTGGAAGGGGCAGCACTCGCGCTGGTTTTCAATCATAACAGCTACCAAAAATCAAAATACCTGAATTCTTCCAACCGCATAACCGGAAATATTTACCAAACCTACAATTCAATAGTTGATTATTTTCACCTAAGTCGCATCAACAAAGAACTTTCTGAAGAAAATGCATGGTTGCGATCACGGGTGGGAAACATGTCTGGCATACCGGTAGTAAATGATTCGCTGGTTGTAAATTTGGAAAGCGCTGATTCAACTTATCGTTTCATTTCGGCCAAAATAATTAATAATTCAGTGAACAAACCATTCAATTATTTTACACTGAACAAAGGAAGAAACGACGGCATAAAAGCGGATCAGGGAGTGGTTACCGGCAAAGGAATTGTGGGTGTTGTTACTCATGTTTCCGATTCGTATGCCGTTGGATTGTCGGTGCTGAACAGCCGCTGGAGTATTTCTGCCATGCATGAAAAGAGCGGGAATTTTGGATCGTTAATCTGGCGGACCAACGACTACCGGTTGGCCGAACTAACAGAAATTCCACTTCATGTTGACATTTTGCCCGGCGACAGCATCGTTACAAGTGGTTACTCTTCCATTTTCCCTGAGGGAGTGCTGATTGGTACCATTAAGGATTTTTCGCGGCCCGACGGAGAAAATTATTATGATATTAGCGTGCAGCTTTCAACCGATTTTAAGGCATTGTCGTATGTGGAAGTTATTGAAAACCAGGATAAGCCTGAAATAATTGAACTTGAAAATATAACCAGGGATGATCCGATGGCTAATTAAATATACTGTAATTTTTGTTGTGCTGGTTTTAATACAGGTATTATTTTTAAACCAGATGCAAATCAGCGGATATCTCAATCCGTACATGTATATTTTGTTTGTTTTGTTATTGCCGCTGAGTGCTCCGCGTTATATCGTTTTACTGTCAGGGTTTTTAATTGGCTTGACCATCGATATTTTTTCAAACAGCCTGGGACTGCATGCAGCTGCAACTGTTTTTATTGCTTATATACGCCCTTTTGTGGTTCGCTCCATTTCCGACCGTGAAGAAGAAATAAATGATTTTCCGGGGCTGAAACAAAATAAGTTTTCGTGGTTTTTGTATTATTCATCTGTAATGGTGTTTTTTCACCATTTTATACTTTTTTACCTTGAAATTTTTAGTTTCACGCAATTTTTTAATACACTGTTGCGTGTAGTGTTGAGTTCGTTATTGTCAATTTTTGTTATAGTATTGAGTCAATTTTTAATTTTTAGGGAGTAGGTTAGAGTGAACAGTTTCTCGAAACGCAGCTATGTAATTATAGCCATTTTTTTACTAACGGGGTTGATCTTCGGCGCCAGGCTTTTTCGGTTACAGGTGCTCGATCCAACCTATAAAGTTTATGCTACAAACAATGTGTTGCGTAACGTGGTGCAATATCCTGCCCGTGGCCTGATTTACGATCGTAACGGTAAATTGCTTGTACACAACAAGCCAGCCTACGACCTTATGATTACCCCCCGTGAAGTAGAGGAGTTCGATACGCTTTACCTTTGCGATTTTCTGGAAATTGAAAAAGAAGAGCTGGAAAGAAAAATTAGGGAGGCTAGGGAATATTCGCTTTATAAACCATCCATTTTAATTAAACAGATATCCCCCGAAAAATATGCCGTTTTGCAGGAACGTATCTACCGTTTTAAAGGGTTTCACACTCAGTCGAGAACTCTCCGTGAATACAGTCATCCATCGGCAGCCCATGTGCTGGGGTATGTTGGTGAGGTTACAGCTGATAATATTGAGAATGACAACTACTACAGCCAGGGCGACTATATTGGCCAGAGTGGTATTGAAAAATCGTATGAGGAGTGGCTGCGCGGAACCAAAGGCATAAAAAAATACCTGGTTGATGTACACAACCGTATTCAGGGTAGTTTTTTGGAAGGAGTGCAGGATTTGCCGGCTCAGATTGGGAAAAACTTAACTACCTCGCTCGATATTGAATTACAGCTTTATGCCGAAGAATTGTTACAAAATAAGAAGGGAAGTGTAGTTGCCATTGAACCTTCAACCGGCGAAATACTTGCCCTTGCAAGTGCCCCTGCTTACAATCCGGGGCTGCTGGTGGGGCGGGTAAGAGGCGAAAATTATGCCATGCTGCTCTCCGACACGCTAAAGCCGCTTTTTAACCGCGCGCTGATGGCCGAATATCCGCCAGGTTCAACGTTTAAATCATTGAATGTTTTGGTGGGGCTCGAAGAGCAAACCATAACAACACGCACTCTTTTTCCCTGTTACGGCCCTTCTTCCGTTCCAATTCGGTGCACGCACAACCATGGTTCTCCCAACGATGTGGTTGAAGCTATCCGCGAATCGTGCAATCCGTTTTTGTGGAATACTTTTCGCTCCATTTTGTATAGTGCTGAAACTTCAGCGGAAGGTTACAACATGTGGCGCGACCACGTGCTCAATTTTGGAATCGGGAAGAAACTTGGAATTGATTTGCCTACCGAGCTGAAAGGCAGCCTTCCCGAAGAAGAATATTATAACCGGATTTATGGTGCGGGGCGCTGGAATGCAATGACTGTCAGGTCGCTTGCCATTGGGCAGGGCGAACTGGGGGTGACCCCGCTTCAGCTGGCCAATTACTGTTCAGCTGTTGCCAACCGCGGATATTACTATCCGCCACATGTTGTAAGAGAAATTAAAGATGGCAGACTGGACAGGGAGTTGAAAACAAAAATTGAAGTGGGCATAGCTGAAGAGCATTTTGAACCGGTTATCGAAGGCATGCAGCAGGCAGTTGAACAGACAAATACTGCTTATTTATCCCGTATTCCGGATATTACAATGTGCGGAAAAACAGGAACTGCCGAAAATCCGCACGGCTCCGACCATTCCGTGTTCATGGCATTTGCACCCAGGGAAAATCCGCAAATAGCCATTTCGGTTTATGTTGAAAACGGGGTCTGGGGCACGCGTTATGCAGCACCAATTGCCAGTCTGTTGGTAGAAAAGTATCTGAATGATACAATTGCAGACAACCGTAAATGGGTGGAAACCCGTATGATTGAAGCTAATTTGTTAAATCCAAATCAACCCAAGTAATATGCCGAGAAGAAACAGTGTTTGGGCAAATATCGACTGGTTTACCGTATTTCTTTACCTGGTACTGGTTTTTCTGGGCTGGATAAATATCTATTCCTCGGTTTATGATGCTGAGCACCAAAGCATACTGGATGTTTCGCAACGCTACGGGAAGCAAATGATTTGGATTGCGGCTGCCCTGACGCTGGCATTTGTCATTCTCATTCTGGAAACTAATTTTTATGTCTTCTTCTCCTATATTTTTTACGGAGTTGTCATTTTATTGTTGATACTGGTACTGTTTGTCGGCACCGAAATCAATGCGTCAAAATCGTGGTTTACCATCGGCGGATTCAGCATACAACCTGCTGAGTTTGGCAAATTTGCCACTGCCCTGGCACTGGCCAAATATATGAGTTCATTCGGTTTTAAACTGAAACGGTTTAAATCGTTCGCTATAATTGGCCTTATTGTGTTTTTACCTGCTGCACTTATTTTATTGCAAAACGATACCGGCTCTGCCCTGGTTTATTTTGCATTTATATTGGTTCTCTACAGGGAGGGCCTTTCAGGAGTTTTTCTCTTTTTTGGAGTATGGATTGCGTTTTTGTTTGTGTTTTCGCTGGTATTGGAAGGTGTTCTTTTATTCGGATTACTGACTGTAATGGCACTTGTCATTTTCCTGGCGTTAAATCCTTCCATTAAGCAATTTTTTATAGTGGCCGGAATCTTTATTGTCAATTTCTTTTTGCTGGCAGGCATCAATTTTCTTTTTGGTTCGGAATTTTCAGGCGAACAGGTGCTGGAAGGCACTTCGCTGCTGTCTGGTGGGATTGTGCTGTTATACAGCTTGCTAAAAAGGTTGAAGAATTACGCGTTTATTGCTGCAATTTTTATCGGTTCGGTGTTACTTTCAATTTCAGTTGACTATGCATTTAATGAGATGCTCGAGCCTTATCAGCAGGCGCGTATTAACGAATTGCTCGGAATAGAATCCGATCCGCAAGGAACCGGGTATAATGTGAACCAGAGTAAAATTGCCATCGGTTCAGGTGGTATGTGGGGTAAAGGTTTTTTAAACGGCACACAGACCAAATTTAATTTTGTGCCTGAACAAAGCACCGATTTCATTTTTTGTACTGTTGGCGAAGAGTGGGGGTTTGCAGGAACGTTCATTGTAGTAATCCTCTTCATGGTTTTGCTATCAAGGCTGGTAATTCTGGCTGAACGGCAGCGGTCCGGTTTTTCGCGAATTTACGGTTATTCTGTAGCGGCAATTCTCTTTTTTCATGTGATGGTAAATATTGGTATGACCATTGGCGTAATGCCGGTGATTGGTATTCCGTTGCCATTTTTTAGTTACGGAGGCTCATCGCTCTGGTCGTTTACCATATTGCTTTTTATCTTCATCAGACTCGATGCCAGCCGGCTCGATCATCTTTCAGATCAGCCCTGAACCTGACAAACTTCATGTTTGTTTTGTGGTCTGATTTTTGTAATTTTGCCGCGCCTTGAAAAATCAGCAATTTTTATGGTTTTGCGGTACCTCATTGGAGGTATATTTCAAGCAATCAATTATAAACTTTTATAGTTCTTTATAAATTTTTTTGGCTTATGATGAAGTATAGATCTTTTTCGCTCCACAATTTCAGGCAAATTCCACAGATGGAATTTCTTACTGAAGAGCAGAAGTTTAATATAGAAGTAGTGGGGACTGTTTTGCCCTTCAAAACAAATAATTATGTAGTTGATGAATTAATTGACTGGGAAAACTTTGAAAAAGATCCGTTCTTTATTCTGAACTTTCCGCAAAAAGAGATGCTCGATGAGGCAAGTTTCAATAAAATAGCAGGTCTGCTAAAAAATAATGTACCAAAAAAAGAACTTCAAAACGAGGTTAAGAAAATCCGTTTAAAATTAAATCCCAATCCTGCCGGGCAGGAAAGTAATGTGCCGGTTTTGAATGGGAAAAAACTTACAGGTATTCAGCATAAATACAGGGAAACCATGTTGTTTTTCCCGAGCCAGGGACAGACCTGTCACGCATACTGCACTTTTTGTTTCCGATGGCCGCAGTTTGCACTCAATGAATTTAAGTTTGCCATGAAGGAAGCCGATACGTTGATTGAATACCTGAAGGCCAACCCGCAAATTACCGATGTCCTTTTCACAGGTGGCGACCCGGCGGTTATGAAAACGCGCTTTTTTGAGTCGTATTTCAATGCGCTGGCCGATGCGGATTTGCCTAACCTGAAAAATATACGTATTGGCACAAAAGCATTGGCTTACTGGCCCTACCGTTTTACAACTGATGAAGACGCCGCCGACCTTCTCCGCCTGTTCGAAAAGATGAAAAGAAAAGGTATAAACATTGCCCTGATGGCTCATTTTAATCATCCGGATGAATTGAAAACCGACGCCGTGAAAGAAGCTGTGAAAAAACTGATTTCGGCAGGTGTGCAAATTCGTTCGCAATCGCCGGTCATGAAAAATATTAATGCCCATCCCGATATCTGGGCCAGAAACTGGAGAGAACAGGTTAAACTGGGAATTATCCCGTATTACATGTTTATTGCCCGCGATACCGGCGCCCACGATTATTTCGCAGTTACCTTGCGACAGACCTGGCAGATTTTCAGGAATGCCTACAACCAGGTGAGTGGTATTTGCCGAACGGTGAAAGGCCCAAGCATGTCGTGCAGTCCCGGTAAAGTGCAGGTGGTGGGTGTTTCCGAAATTAATGGCGAGAAGGTGTTCGTGCTGAACTTCCTGCAGGGGCGCGACCCCTCATGGGTAGGTAAGCCGTTTTTTGCCAAATACAACCCCGATGCTATCTGGATTGACGATTTGGAGCCTGCTTTCGGCGATTCAAATTTTTTCTTTGAAGAAGAATATTACGAAATGCTGGCCTGAGCTACTTCTTATTGCAGATAATGGGAACCGGTGTTGGGAAATTGAAATTTTCAGCACCGGTTTTTTAGGCGGTTTCAAGGTGTTACCACATAACCGGGCTTTTTAATTTCAACCCCAAAATCCTTTTCCACATAATCAATCATGTCCAGCATAAATGCAGTGAAGTTTTCCTGCAAAAAACCGAAATTCATTTCCAGCGTATCCATGGCTTGTGTTGCATTTTCGGGCAGCGAGGTGTAGCGGCCCATTAATTTCAGCGACTGGCGGATTCCTTCCTGCCGGGCATACGATTCCAGCCGCCGGTTTTTTATGAGCACGGGCAAAAATCCTTGTACCCGCGCCGGAAGGTAAAAAAAGTGCGACAATAAAACCGAATGGGCTTTGTTGGCGTAACTGCGGAGCGTGTAGGTGGAATAGTTGTCCCAGTTACGGGCTAAAAAATGATCGTAAAAAAGATCGGTAATAATACCTGAGAACAGACCGAATTCTTCTCGCAGCAGTTTTTTTACGTCCCTGAACCGGGGGTGCTGGTCGGTAAAGGTGTCAATCCGGCGGTGTAACAAAATTCCTTCCCTGATTTTACCCGGGTATTTCAGGTAGTTTTTACCTTTTACATAATCGCCAATGAAATTGCCCGTCAGCAGTTTGTTGTCTTCACCCGAAAGATATAAATGAGCCAGGTAGTTCATTCCATCTGTTTTTGAAAGAACGCCAAAGTACGAATAATGTTTTAATCGCAGCTGGTCCCATGGAACCGGCAGACTCTTTTATCCGTGGCATTGCATTCATCTAGGTTGAATATTTGCCGGGATGCTGAACAGAAAATTCGATGAGCCTGAGTTTTATCCTGTTTTTTTCGGCCAATTAGATTTAAATTTTGAAGAATTTTTAAAACTACAAACTTATGGCTAAACAACGCGTAATAATTATGGGAGCTGCCGGTCGCGACTTTCATAATTTCAACACCTTTTTCAGAAATAACACTGATTTTGAAGTAGTGGCTTTTACCGCCAACCAGATTCCGGGGATTGAAAACCGCCGTTATCCAGCCGAACTGGCCGGGGCACTTTACCCAGACGGAATTCCTGTGTATCCTGAAACAGAAACGGAAAAATTAATTAAAGATTTGAAGGCAGACATTTGTGTGTTTTCATACAGCGATGTGCCCAATCAACTGGTAATGCAGGCCAGTGCGCGTGTGAATGTATCGGGCGCATCCTTTATGCTGCTGGGGCCCAAACAAACCATGCTCGGTTCAACCAAACCTGTAATTTCGGTGTGCGCCACCCGTACCGGTTCGGGGAAAAGCCAGACCAGCCGCAAAATTGTGCAAACGCTTATGAAAAAAGGTCTCAGGGTAGTTGCCATCCGTCATCCTATGCCTTACGGCGACCTTGTGAAACAAAAAGTACAGCGTTTTGCTACGCTTGATGATTTAGACAAGCATAAATGCACCATCGAAGAAATGGAAGAGTATGAACCTCATATTGCCCGGGGGAATGTGATTTATGCAGGCGTGGATTATGAAGCTATTTTGCGTGCTGCGGAAAATGATCCCGATGGCTGTGATGTAATTTTATGGGACGGCGGCAACAACGATTTCTCTTTTTACCAGCCCGATTTATCCATTGCAGTTACCGACCCGCACCGCGTGGGAGCTGAACTGACTTACTATCCGAGTCAGGTGGTGTTGCAAAGCAGCGATGTGGTCATTATTAATAAAATTGATACCGCAACGCCCGAAAGTGTGGAGCAGTTGCGTAAGAATATTGAAACGGTGAACCCAACTGCAATTGTAATTGACGGAACAAGTCCTGTGCGTGTTGAAAACAAGGATGTAATAACCGGTAAACGCGTACTTTGCGTTGAAGATGGTCCTACGCTCACCCACGGCGAGATGAAAATTGGTGCTGCAGTTGTTGCTGCCCGCAAGTTTGGCGCTGCATCAATTGTTGATCCACGGCCATTTCTTGCCGGCGAACTGAAAAAAACTTTCGAAAAATACCCGAATATTGGTAAATTATTACCAGCCATGGGGTATGGCGGAAAACAGGTAAAAGACCTGGAAAAAACCATCCGGAATACCGACTGCGATTCAGTAATTATCGGAACGCCAATCGATTTAAAACGGGTTATTAAAATCGATAAACCCAGTACCCGGGTATTTTATGATCTCGAAGAAATTGGCCACCCCAAACTCGATGAGGTGCTCGAAGAATTTGTTAATAACCATTTTCCTGAAATTTGAATCATTTTCTATTAATCACTATTTTTGCGGCTGGAAAACAAAATCGATGGCAAAAAAAATAGTGGCATTTGGCGAAGTGGTTTGGGATATTTTACCCGACGGGAAAGTTTTGGGAGGAACGCCTTCTAATTTGATTTTTCGGTGCAATTCTTTCGGCGAAAAGGGGTTTCTGCTTTCACGCGTAGGCGATGATAATCTGGGAAACGAAGCTCTTAACCGGCTGGAAGAACTGGGTATTTCAACTCTGGATGTGCAGATTGATTCTGAATTTCCTACCGGCACCGTGAATGTGGAATTCGATAAAAGTGGCGAACCCATTTTTAAAGTGACTCCTGATGTTGCCTTCGATCATATCGAGTTTTCTGCCGAAGCGCTCAAGCTGGTACGTAACGCCAACTGCTTGTTTTTCGGTCTGCTTCCCCAGCGGTTCGGTATTTCTAAAAATACCATTCGCGAACTCATCAAGGAATCGCGGCGTGCACTCAAGTTTTTCGATTTGAAACTTTTTCAGCATTTTTTTAATGCTGGTGTGGTTGAGAGTATGCTCCGTTCTTCTAACATTGTACGCATCAAAGAAAAAGAAATTGGTTTTTTAACTGAAAAACTGAATTTGAAACCGGGCGACGTGGAAAGTTTCGGTAATCAGTTACTCAAAAAATACAAGGTTGATTTGGTGATTATTACCCGTGGCACCCGTGGCGTATGCGCGTTTCATAAAAAAGAGGGGGCATTTTGGGATGCGGGTTACCAGGTGGAGATGAATGACAACATTGGTTCGGGAATGGCACTGGCTGCCGGTTTCCTTCATTATTTTCTCAATGGTCGCTCTATACAGGAAGCACTCAATTTTGGAAATGCCGCCGGAGCATTGAATGCCACCCGGATGGGGGCCACTTCTTTTTTCGATAAAAATGATGTATTGAATTTTATGGAAGAAATGCCAAAAAGTACATTGCAATAACCTCCTGTAATATTTTCGAATTAAACAATATTCTTAAACACATTTTTAAAAGTAACCCTTGCTGTTGTTTTGCTGTTTAAATGAGTATGAAACGTGATGCAGCAAATATTGCACGAAACCTTACCGTAAAACTTTGGGGTAACTACCTCGAATGTGTTCGGAGTGCAAAAAAGTATGACGAAATTATTGCACAAAAAGGTGGACGCACGGTTATTGATCACCTGGCGTTTCGAACCCTGAATACCCATACCGGCGAGCAACCCGAAGGAATCAGGAGCATAAAGCACATCATAAAATGTTTGGGGTATAAACCTGCCGAAAAATATACTTTTACCAAAAAGAAACTAACGGCAGTTCGTTTTGAACACCCCGATGAAAAGTTGCCTTATATTTTGGTAAGTCAGCTCGAAGTTGAAGAGCTGCCCGGTTGGGCCCAGCATTTAATTAATGAAGCCGTAAAAGATACAAGCTATGCTCTGCCAAATTCCGGCATTGAATTGATGAATTTGCTCGACAGGGATGGAATTATTACTTCTGAAGCTGCCGATCTTCTCGAAAACGAACTGGTGAATTATTTCAGAAGGCCCTGGGGCATTCCTGAAAAAGAAACGGTTTTAAAACTGAATGATATTTCGCATTATGCTGCATGGGTAATGCTGCATGGCAACGCCGTGAGTCATTTTGCCGCTTCGGTAAACAGACAGGGGGTTCGCGAATGGCCCGATTTTGAAACCACCTGCAATGCGTTAAAAGAAAAAAGGATTTTTAAAGATGTGAACATCCAGGGAAGCCCGGGAAGTCGACTGCAACAGTGTGCCACCCCTGCCGTAAAAGAAGAGGTGGAAGTGAAAGACGGTGATGGTACAGCGATTATGAACTGGACTTCTGCCTATTTTGAATTGGTTCAGCGCGGTTTCACTGAAGAAAACGGCAAGAAATCGATATTCCGTGAATTTATTACCGAACAGGAACGCCACCTGTTTTATATGACCCAAACGCTGGACAATTAATAAACTTCAGGAACGTACGTCATTTCTTCGAGCGGAGGACGCACATAGCCTTTGCTGTCTTTACGCGGCGACAGCTCAAGCGGATCGGGTGTTAAATCTTCGTAGGGTATCATCGACAAAAGGTGATGGATGCAATTGAGCCGCGCCCGCTTTTTGTTGTCGGCATCAACCATGTACCACGGGCTGAGTTTTGTATCGGTATAAGCAAACATCTCATCTTTTGCCTTTGAATATTCCACATACATTTCCCTCGATTTTAAATCCATCGGGCTCAGTTTCCACCGTTTGGTAGGATCCTGATTGCGGTCGATAAAACGTTTTTCCTGCACTTCCTCGCTTACCGAAAACCAGTATTTAATGAGAATGATTCCCGAGCGGATAAGCATCCGTTCAAAATTGGGACACGAACGCAGAAATTCCCAGTACTCTTCGTTGGTGCAGAACCCCATCACTTTTTCCACTCCCGCCCGGTTGTACCAGCTGCGGTCGAACAGCACCATTTCACCGGCGGCCGGCAAATTAGGAATGTATCGCTGGAAATACCACTGGGTTTTTTCCCGCTCGGTGGGTGTACCCAGGGCAACTACTCTGCAAATACGTGGATTCAGCACCTGCGTAATGCGTTTAATGGTACCGCCTTTTCCGGCAGCATCGCGGCCCTCAAAAATAACAATTACTTTCAGCCCTTTGCGTTTTATCCACTCCTGTAATTTTACCAGTTCAATCTGAAGCTTGTTCAGTTCGCTTTCGTAAACTTTCTTCCTGATTTTTCTGGGAGTGCCGGATTTGTTGTTTTGGTTTTCCATACGAGTGGTTTGATTTATTGCTTTCAAAAACTTAAAGTTACAAAAAAAAGAGTTCCGGGAAAGAAAAATAATCTTAGGTGTTGAGGCTGTTTTTCCAAATCCAAAAAGTAGTATTATGCCCGTTACCTTATTTCCGTGAGTAAGGTCAAAATGTGAAGCTCAGGAAATTTTTCTGGGCTTTATTATTAACCGCAGCGAAAGGTTGTAGGTGAAATAGTTGGTAAGCCAGTTCACAAAAATGAAAAACCGGTTTTTAATGCCTATAA
>JBNJGR010000062.1:0-8226 GCA_051747885.1 Bacteroidota bacterium
GGATCCGAATCTTTAACAAAAATTATTTCAACTCTATTACTTAACAAGCGGTAAAGCATTTTATTATTATATGCTGCTCCCTCCAAAATCATAATTTGTGTATCGAATTTTTTTAATAAATGGGAGCAGCACATTTCAATATTTTCCAGTCGATCAATTGAATCCAAACGGACTGGGATGATAAAGGATACGTCTGAAAGATCAATTTTCATTGCAACATTTTAAATTACATATAAATTCTGAAAGATAGGATTCTTAAGCATCCAATGATTAATTGGTGATTGCTACTGCTTTAAAAAAGTGGACAATGACTTCCGAGACTTAATTAGATTTATTTATTTTTCAATAGAGATGGCAATAGTACTACCTTTTTTTATGAATAATTGCATTTCTCCATTACAACTTCCCGGAGATAATCCGACATCATCATTAAATAATAGCAACAAAAGTTCTGATTCACCGTCATAGATGTATTTGTACTCCAAACCAGTAAAAACAAATTCACATGCCCCGTCAATAAGAGTTGTTGTAAATTCCGAATCACCCATTAAAACAGTAAATGCATTTGCCCGGTTATAAGTAGTATATTTGAACTTTATTTCATTATTTCCGAACAAATATCTCTTAAAGCTAACATCATAGATATTATTCTGGTCTGGTATAATCGACAGAGTTGTTTTATCGCTTGCAAGCGAACAAAAAACTTTCGTCCCTTCCTTAGATTCTAACAATACCGCTCCGGTAACCTCTCCTGCATACTCCCCTTTTTCAATATTTTGAAAAACAGAATTGAAACCAATTCCGTCCTTGTACCACTTTTCCTGAGCTGAACAAGTGAAAGCTGCTAAAAAGCATATTATTAATGATATTGGTAAATGTCTCATAGTACAAATTTAATCTTGCACAATAATGCTAGTAACCCCGCCATAAGAGCCTGCATAACATTTTATATTCGCCATAGCTGCATCAGTTGTTCTAATACATCCCATTGTTGGATGAGAAGTATTATCACTTCGTCCTGAGTGTATTCCCATACCTGTTCTATAACAGCCATTTGAATCATAAAAAGGATTAGCTCTATAAATTCCATGGGTTCCATACGAACTATCAAATGCGTCATCTGAGTGAGTATAAGGATTAATCGAATCATACATTGAGTAACTTCCATTTGACCACTGACCTTGACTCGAACTATCAACAATATTATGAGCAGTATGGGATTCCACTGTAATCCCATCAACCATGATGTAAATCATTGAATCACTTCTGTCAAATACTAATGTCACTTCTCCTCCTTTCAGGCTATACTGCTCTTCGCTCCCAATCACAGTCATCTCCTGCTCCATTTGTTTCAAACTCAATTTTTCTAATTTTTTCATAATCGTTAAATTTTTTAAGTTTATAATTAAATAGTTGCCCCCTAAACTACCGGGGTAAGGTTTTCAGTTTTTCTTTTCTATTTAACCTTCACCCATTTTTCATCGATATGCATTAGCTGCAGCAAACCTGGTTTGTCTTTAACATTTGTTGTGTAAAACCCATATAAATGAAGTGTATCGTTTTTGATATGGTAGTTATAGGTGTACGCCAAATTCGACAGCTTCCCGGAATTGTCTGCATGGATTGTTACCAACGTAGTATCGTTTGGCAACATAAAAACCCCCTGGTTAAACGGACGGGGCATGTCATTAACGTACACCTTCCCTTCAAAAGTGTTGTCTTTATTGAACTTCCAGTCACGATCCGTTGCCATCTGCGGATTGGGCAGGCCGTTTGTTTTTCCGGAAACCATTCTCCACCTTCCGTAAAGACTATTTGGGGGTGCCGACGTGGTGGTCGATGCAAGAGTTATCAACACCAAAACACTTGAGATCAATTGAATTAATTTGCGTTTCATAATAGTTTTTTTAGTAGTTAGAATTAAAAAAGTTAAGCTTTGATTTTAATTGTAAATTCAAAGACTAACAACGCCTTATATCATATATCTCACCCTTGAAAACAAAACAAGGTAATTGCTTATTAAATGTGCAACTATGGTAATCCAGATATTTCGTCTTTTTTGATATACGTATGAATAGATTAGGCACTGTGGTAAAATGACGATAAAATTTGTTGGCGAAAAAAGGTGAAAAAAACTCCAGGAAATTCCATTTATCATCCAGGTATATTTCTTGAAAGTTTTGTACTGAAGCTCAAAAAGATATCCCCTAAAATAAAACTCTTCAGCAAATACTCCAAGTGTTAAAACCAGTCCAAAAAAAACAGCGGAGATTATTTGTTCCTTCTCAGAAATATGTCCTAGTGAAAATCCTTTAAATATTTTAAAATCAAAATATGTAAGAAAGTCAATTTTCGAAACCAGAGAAGTAGTAATTTTTGACAGGACTACAATCAGAATAATCCAAAAGATATCCTCAGGTTTTAATTTTCTTCTAAGAAAACAAAACCAACAGTCTTTTTTGTCTTGATTTTGCCGGATTAAATGATTCCTTGCCAGCCATAAAATCCCCACAAAACCAGCCAAGTTAATTAATTGACACAAAATTATTGTCCAAATATTTATATAACCAATATGAACAACGGAAATATTTATGCCTAACATCCCTATTGTCAGTAACAATAGTTCAATATACCACGGCAATCTTATGTAAAAAAGATTCATTTATTTATCAAATAGTTGTATATCAATAAGAACCTTCAATGTCCGATCCGGAATAAGAGTCAGAGCCAGACCCTGGATACAAACTTGGATTATCAATAATTATAATAGGGGCTCCTAATGGTGAGGCACCTCCAGCCAGATTATTCAACCATGTAGTAACAGACTCTTCTACTGCGCTCCACGAAAGATTAGCAAAAGATTCAGCTCTGCTTTCAAAAAAAGATTCAGCCTCATCGAATGCATTATCTAAACTGCTGACTATTGCATTCCACTCCGAAGTAAATTCACCTTCAAGATAATTAAAAAATTCCTGGTATGTCCATGTAGAAGGTGTATAGCCACCGACGACCCCTGACTGCTCATAACTGCCTAATAAATGCATCTCCTGCTCCATTTGTTTTAAACTCAATTTTTTCAATTTTTTCATCGTTGTAAATTTTTAAAAGTTTATAATTAAATAGTTGCCCCTAAACTACAGGGGTAAGGTTTTTAGTTTTTTCGGGTTCGGGCTGCCAAATGCCCATTTGTTTTTGCACCAGGTCGGCATAGTGTCCTTTTTTCTCCATCAGTTGCTGGTGATTTCCCACTTCAATAATAAACCCGTCGCGCATGACCACTATTTGGTGGGCATGCATAATGGTGCTCAGGCGGTGCGCAATTACCACCACCGTACGTTTTTCAAAAGCCTGGTTCAGTGCTTGTACAATTTTGTGCTCATTTATGGCATCGAGCGCGTTGGTGGCCTCGTCGAGAAACAGATAAGGGGGCGCTTTGTATAAGGCACGTGCAATTAAAATGCGTTGTTTTTGCCCCCCGCTTAGTCCCCGGCCCACCTCGCCAATTTTAGTCTGGTAGCCCTGTGGCATTTGCTCAATTTCTTCTGTAATATGGGCAATTTTTACTGCTTCCCCCAGGTTCTTGTAATTTATAGTTTCGTCATCCAGAACGATATTGTTGAGAATAGTATCGTTGAAAATTTTTCCATCCTGCATTACCACACCGCAGTGATCGCGCCACTCGCGCAAACTTAAATTGGCAATATTCATACTGCCCAGCAATATTTCGCCGTGAGTAGGATGGTACAAGCGCATCAGCAGCTTTAACAAAGTAGATTTTCCACTGCCGCTTTCCCCGACTATTGCAGTTGTTTTACCTTCCGGAATTAATAAGCTGACTTGTTTAAGCACAAAAGGAGAATTGGAGGTGTATTGGAATAGCACGTTTCGTAAAGCCAAACTTCGGTTTTCAGGCATTTGCATGTTGTTTGCAACCTGCACCTCCTCTTCTTCTTTTAATTGGTGAATTTCGTTTATACGCAAAAAACTTATTTTTGCATATTGCGCTGAGGTAATAAACCCGACAAACTGTGTTAAAGGTGCATTCAGCATCCCGATAATAAATTGGGTGGATATCATCACACCAAATGTAATTTCTCCAACAATTACAGCCTTTGCACAGTAAAAAATAATGGCCAGGTTTTTTATGCTGTTTATAAACTGGGCGCCCAGGTTCTGGAAATTGGTTATATTCAATACTTTCAGGTTAACTTTATACAGTCTGGCCTGTATATTCTCCCATTTCCAACGTTTTTGTTTTTCGTAATTGTTGATTTTTATATCGCTGATTGCCGAAACGGTTTCTACCCAGTAGCTCTGATTTTTTGAAATGAGGTCGAAATATTCCCAGTCGAGCTTTTTCCGGATTCTGAGGAAAGACAGCACCCAAATTAAATATAAAATGCTTCCCGCAATAAACAGGTAAAAAATAGTTGCATTAAAAACCAGTAAAATAATACCGAATGTGACAAAGGTTAACGAAGAGAATATCAGGTTGAGTGAATTGTTCATGATGAAATTACGGATACGCTCATGATCCTGGGCCCGTTGTAAAATGTCGCCAATCATCTTGTTCTCGAAAAAAGTAACCGGCAATTGCATCAGTTTGATCAAGTAGTCGGAGATCAGGGAAATATTCACACGTGCCGTGATATGCAACAACAACCAATCGCGTACAGCATTTGAAATAGTTACACTTAGGATAATTACAATATTGGCAATCAGAACCAGGTTAATAAAATTCAAATCGCGTGTTTGGATTCCAACATCGATTACAGCTTTGGAGATAAATGGCAGAACTCCCTGTAAAGCTGTGGCAATGAGCATTACCACAAAAATGGTTAAAAAATTTCGTTTGTAGGGCGCAAAATACCCAAAAATATTTTCAAATGTCTTTTTACGTTCTGTTTTTTCTTCCAGATCGCGCTGAAGAAAATCAGCCATTGGCTCAACCGCGAGAAGGGCACCTTTATTGCTGCCTGCTTTATACCAGCCCTTTTTAAATTCATTGTAGGAATAACTTAACAGGCCTTTGGCCGGGTCGGAAACAAACACCTTTTGTTTGGTAGTTTTATAAACAACGATAAAATGGCTGTTGTCCCAATGAATAACACAAGGAAGAGGTACTTTCAGGCGTAAATCATTAATACTCGCTTGTACTGCCAGTGTATGTAACCCGATTTTTTCTGCCCCGTAACTCAGATCCAGAAAAGAAACACCTTCGCGTGTGATACCACACAAATCCCTTAAATATTGCAATGAGTAATATTTCCCAAAATATTTGGTAATTATTTTTAATGCGGCCGGACCACAATCCATGGCATCTAATTGATATTCATATGGGAAACGTTTTAAACGCATAATGGGCTAACATTTTTGTACTGATTTGTAAGGAGCACAAGCAAAGTTCCGGGCAGCCCTCCTATTAATCCCAGAGATGCCGGTAGTTGTTTTTCTTTTTGTTCCAATAAATCCCAGACTGATGAGTTTAAAATTTTCTCCCACCACAAATCGGGAATAAATTCCTGACCATTAAGTTTACTTTGTCTTAAAATAGAATGAACCATAGTATAAACACCGGCAAGGCCATTGTGTAAAAAAATACTCCTGTCGGTGAATTCTTCGTATAATATAGTTTGAAATAGAATATTCGACGCGAGTATATTTGCGTGCTTTTCCCAATGTGCCAGTTGGTAATTTTTTGTAATCTTATATATCCCCCGCAATAAAAAAACCCTGTTACAGTGCAAAAGCGGAATAAGCGTACAAACAACCGGAGTTAACTCTTTCAGCACCTGATAAATTTTATTCCTATAAATTCCAAGTTCCAGTATTTCACCAAAAACAAGCAAGATAACAGGTAAATCCCAAAACAAATTGAAACCTGCCGGCTCACTATAATTCACAAGCTGTTTATCCAACAAAACTGTAATCTTGTTGACTATCTCAATTAGTAAACCTTCCTGGATTTTATACAGCTCAGGATTGTGGCAGTTTTTCAATCTCCAAATAATATAGGTAGCGTATCCCAAAAGACCGTTATTAAAATTTATTGGAACTTTTTCGGTATGTATCACATGTTGAAAAATCCTGCTGTCAACCTCTTCCAGTATTTCGTCTGTGTTCGCTTCAACAAAACCATTTTGAACCAGGTATTCTATCCCCCAGCCAATCCCCGCCAGGCCTCCTTCAAAATCAGGTGAAGCGTTGTTTGTATGCAAACCTGTATAAACTTTGTCTGTTAATTCATCGGCTTTCTCCTCATAAGAAGGGGCTCCGGTAAATTTATACAGATGATAGTAGAATAATGCATGCCCCATCCTACCATGGAACAACCCATTTGCCTGAATATTTTTTTCATTTTTTGCAAAAATTTTATTGACAAAATCTATGCGTGAAGTAAATCTGTTAAATTGTTGATTACCCATTTTGGTCGGTTATTAATTCTACTATAAGACATCTATAAATTCATCTGTTTTATAATATCGATTAATGCCTTGTTGTTTTCACAAACATCTGTCAAACAGCAGCTTGAACATTTATTATCTGGTCTGGTCTGAGACATTTTGAAACAAGTCATTCTCTGATATTGGCTACTGAAAGCAATGGCAAATCATCGAAACACAATAATTTTTCTTTCAGTAAGAAACATGAAACCATAATATTCAATGCTACCTGATGTTGCCATGCCTGCCATTTTCGATTTTGAAACTGATCCATACTCAAAACGCCTTTGTTTTCTTTGATGCAATGTTCAACAAAAAACCGTTGAGCCTGTATATAAGCCAGAACATTTACGGTGTATTAAACCAGATTGGCATTGGTAAATGAGTATTTTACTTCTTCTCTTTTTTGGGTCTTTCATTTTCCAATTTTTAAAAATTAAACATATGCTATTGAAAAGTTGATACTTCAAAACTAATACTTTAGCGTGCCACATGGTGGCACGCTGAAATTTAGAATGATTTTAAATAATACGCCTGGGTTTTCCGGTCAAAGTGAATTTCCAGGTTATCCGTTTCTTTTAGATATGTTAACAGCCGGAAGAATGTTCGTCTGCTGATGTTTAGTTTTTGGGCAAAGTAACCGGGATTGCCTTTGTACCCTTTTTCAAAAAGTTCTTTTAACCGGGAATAATTGTCGATGCATTTGATGTTGTCCATTGGGAATCGTTTTATTGGTTTTTATTTAATGGTTTATCGGAAATTAAATATGTGTCGCATTTCTATAATCCGGTAAGTGTGTATGCCTGAAATTCCAAACATATTCTTCTTTTTTTGGGCCGGCCAACAGGAGCCGGGAGTTTTCAGGTATTAAAAATAGGACATCGAAAACAAAAATGAAATATGTTTAAAAACACAAAACACTGGAAACCAGAGAGAGAGAGAGAGAGAGAGAGCAAAAAACATGTTATAAAACAATAAAATCGAAGGGTTACCTTTTATTGTAAAACAGAATATATAAAGATCGGCCCTACTTAAAACAAACTAAAATCACAAGGTGAATTAAACAGGTTAGTTAGTTCACCGGATTTGAAATCCCGCGTTCTTCATACATCCGGATAAACTCCCGGTCGAGTGATTTCGGATCGTTGTATTTTTCGCGGAGTTCATCCAGCTTTACTTTTAGTTCATTCACCACATCTGCGTATTCCGGATCGTCATACACATTGTTCAGTTCCAGCGGATCGGCCTGCCGGTCGTAGAGTTCCCACTCATCGATGTCGTAATAAAAGTGCGCCAGTTTGTACTCCCTGGTCACAATCCCGTAGTGGCGTTTTACCATGTGGAATCCCGGGTATTCGTAATAATGATAATACACGGCGTCGCGTGTCCAGTTGTCGGTATTCCCGGTAAGCAGCGGCATCAGGCTTTCGCCCTGCATATCGTCCGGTTCATCGATTCCGGCTGCATCGAGAAATGTCTGTGCAAAATCGAGGTTTTGCACCATCTCATCTGAAACTATTCCGGGAGCAATTTTTCGGGGCCATTTCACAAGCAAAGGCGTTTTAAACGACTCATCGTAAATAAACCGTTTATCGAACCAGCCGTGTTCCCCGAGGTAAAATCCCTGGTCGGAAGTATAAACCACAATCGTATTTTCGCTCAGCCCGCTCTCTTCGAGATAATCCAGCACGCGCCCCACATTTTCATCTACCGATGCTATGCAGCCGAGGTAATCCTGCATGTAGCGCTGGTATTTCCACTTCATCAGATCGGTGCTGTCCAT
>JBNJGR010000062.1:8326-12840 GCA_051747885.1 Bacteroidota bacterium
CAGCACGCGCCCCACATTTTCATCTACCGATGCTATGCAGCCGAGGTAATCCTGCATGTAGCGCTGGTATTTCCACTTCATCAGATCGGTGCTGTCCATGTCGGGGTACATTTCGGCAAACTCCTTGTTTATGGGGCCGTACACCGCATCCCATTCAGCTTTCTGTTCATCGGTAAACCGGCCGTATTTCTGGTTAAAAACCCGCGTCCCCCAATCAGATTTTTCATGGATTCCCAGATCATCCGCCACTTCGGGATAAATTTTATTGTCGGCCGAAATGGTCATATGTTCCAGCAGGTTCATTTCTGCTTCTTTGGCGGCCGTTCCGCGGCCCGAATAATCGTCGAACAATGTTGGCGGTTCGGGAAAAGTTTTTTGGGTAAATTCCTTAAAATGACGCGTTGCCGGCAACCACTCGCGGTGAGGCGCTTTGTGGAGATAAAACAGCAAAAACGGCTTCTCCTCATCGCGTTTATTCTGCAGCCACCCCAGTGTTAAATCGGTAATTACATCGGTTACATATCCCATGATGTTGGTATCGCCATCTGCCGTAATAAAGTCGGGATTGTAATAATCGCCCTGCCCCGGCAGAATCATAAATTCGTCCACTCCTCTTGGATTGTTTCCGAAGTGCAGTTTGCCGAACATAGCGGTTTGGTAACCGGCATTCTGAAACAGTTGCGGGAACGTCACATTGGTGGTATCAAACGGATGGATATTATCGATTTTGCCGTGAATGTGCGCATGTTTTCCGGTGAGAATAGTGGCCCGCGAAGGGGCGCAGATGGAATTGGTGACACTGGCGTTGGTAAACAGAATTCCCTCATCGGCAATCCGGTCGATGTTGGGAGTGGCAATCAGTTTATCATCATAAGCGCTGATGGCCTGGTACGCGTGGTCGTCGCTCATGATAAAAATGATGTTGGGACGATCGGGGTCGCCGTTTTCAGTATTGCATGCGAACAGCAACAAAAACGCTGCTATTACTACTGTTTTGAAAATTAAATTTATTCTCATTTGAATCTGTATTTAATGACAATAGCTATTCTTTAAATTATCCTGAATAGTTTAACAGATGCTGAAACGAGTTCAGCATGACGTTCATTTTTTCTTGCGTTGTTTATCAGGAACGTCACCCTGAACTTCCTGCCCGTCCCTGTCCGACTGCATCATTCAGGCGGGCGGTCAGGCGGGGTTTCAGGGTCTTTCCTGACATTATGATTACTCTGTCAACGTAAACTCCACGCTGTTTTCGGTATTGGAATTTCCGCCCACAAATACAATGAATTTTCCCGGTTCTGCATTAAAACTCATATCAGGGTGATAAAAGGCGAGGTCTTCAGCTTTCAGTGTAAAGGTTACCGTTTCCGTTTCACCTTTTGCTAAAAATACCTTTTTGAAACCCTTTAGCTCCTTAACCGGACGGGTAACTGTGGCCACCACATCGCGCACATACAACTGCACAATCTCTTCGCCATCAAAATCGCCTGTGTTGGTCACATCCACCGAAATTTCAAGTTCGTCATCCAACGCAATCTCACTGTTGCTGAGGGTCACGTTTCCGTAATCAAACTGCGTGTAGCTGAGTCCGTAACCAAACGGGAAAAGCGGCGAATTGGGAGAATCAAGATAATTGCTGCGAAATTTCTGGAACTCATCACCATCCTGCGGCCTTCCGGTCGTCCGGTGACGGTAGTAGATGGGAATCTGTCCCACGTTTCGCGGAAAAGTCATGGTCAGTTTTCCCGAGGGATTGTATTCTCCGAACAACACATCGGCAATGGCATTTCCTGCTTCCACGCCCGGGTGCCAAACCTGCAGAATGGCATCCGCCAGTTCATTTTCTTCCTCCAGCGTTAACGGGCGGCCGCTCATTGTTACAAGCACCAGCGGTTTCCCGGTTTCGGCCAGGGCACGGATGAGTTTTTTCTGGCTTTCAGGCACATCCAGGTTCGTCCGGTTACCCGATTCGCCGCTCATCTCACTGGCTTCGCCAACCACTGCAACAATCACATCCGCTCTTGCTGAAACAGTTAGCGCCTCGCGAATCATTTCTTCCGGCGACCGCTCATCAATTTCCACTTTCGGCCCGAAAACATTGACTTTCTCCGCATATTCCGGATCATCCACAATATTGGCGCCTTTGGCATAAAGAATTTCAACCTCGTTGCCCACTGCATTTTTCAAACCATCGATTACTTTCACTGCCAGGTGGTGTTCGCCCGTGGGCGCCCAGGTGCCGAGCATATTGTTCTGGCTGTCGGCCAGCGGCCCCACCAGCGCAACAGTACCCGATTTTTCAAGCGGAAGTGTCTGGTTCGCATTTTTCAACAAAACAAATGACTGAGCCGCAGCTTTCCGGGCAAAATGTCGGTTTTCATCTGTAAGAATATCGCGATCCGGACGCGCATCATCAAAATAAAGATAAGGATCGTCAAACAATCCCAGTTTATATTTTGCCTCCAAAACGCGACGGCAGGCCAGGTCAATATCAGCTTCCGTCACTTTTCCTTCTTCGAGCGATTTTTCCAGCGTGGTTAAAAAACCTTCGCCCACCATGTCCATGTCGAGCCCGGCTTTGAGTGCCAGTGCAGAAACGGCCTGCAAATCGCCCAGTCCGTGGGCAATCATTTCGTTTATGGAAGTATAGTCAGAAACCACAAATCCATCGAATCCCCACTTTTCGCGCAGAAGATCGGTCAGCAGCCATTTATTTCCGGAAGCTGGCACGCCGTCAACATCGTTAAACGACGACATGACACAACCTGCCCCTGCTTCGACTCCCGCCTTGTAGGGCGGCAAATATTCGTTAAACATCCGCATCCGGCTCATGTCCACAGTATTGTAATCGCGCCCCGCTTCGGAAGCGCCGTACAAAGCCAGGTGTTTCACGGTGGCCATCATGGTATTTTCCCGGGTCAAATCATCCTGCTGATATCCGCGGACCATAGCTTCAGCTACACGTGAACCGAGGTACGGATCTTCCCCGGCACCTTCGGCCACGCGCCCCCACCGCGGATCGCGGGCAATGTCCACCATGGGCGAGAAGTTCCAGAAAATACCGTCGGCCGTGGCTTCTTTAGCAGCAATTTGTGCTGTTCGTTCAATCAAATCCATGTCCCAGCTGCTGGACAATCCCAGCGGAATGGGAAATGTGGTTTTGTACCCGTGAATCACGTCGGCACCAAAAATCATTGGAATTCCCAGTCGGCTTTCTTCCACGGCCATCTGCTGTGCCTGACGCAGTTTATCAGGACCGTAAATGCCAAAAATTCCGCCAACCCTGCCCGTTTTAATTTTCTCTTCCACATCGGTACTCACCACCGAACCGGTTGGAATTCCGCCTCCGGGAGTGATCAGGTTCAGCTGGCCAATTTTTTCTTCGACGTTCATTTCACTCATCAGGTCATCAATGAACGTGTCCATTTCCGATTTCTGTTCCTGCTGCCCGCACGAAATAAACAGTGCAACAGCGGCTGCCAAAAACAATAATTTCTTCATAGTAATCTGATTTTATTCAATTTCTTCTAATCTGTTTAATCAATGTCCCAACACGCAGAAAATCATTTTTTTACCCCGCCCCAAGGGGGTGAAAATGATTTTCATTCAATTTCGATAAGTTCCGTTTTTTCTGATATACCATTTTCATTAAACGCCTCGATGGTAAAATAATAAGTGGTGTTTTTATCCAGATTGCGCATCAGCAATTCGGTGTCGTCGTAAACAAGCCACGAATGGTACAATTTGCCGGGAGCAACTCCCCACCGGATGTTGTAGCCCTGGGCGCCTTTTACCGGTTCCCATGAAAATGAGGCATTTCTCCGGTCGGTTTCACGATTTACCGAGAACCCTTTCACCTGCTCCGGATTTTTGCCAAAACCCAATCCGAACACCCTGATTTCGGACATCGCCAGGTTCGGACCCGGAACTTCAATGTTTTTGTATCGCACAAATTTCGCTTCAACCGGCTGGTTGAGCACAATGTATGCATTTGGCGAATCTTTCCAGCTGTTGCTTCTGTCAACCACCGTTTTCCATGTTTCGCCATCTTCTGAAACCTCAATGGTGAACCGGTGCCGCAAGCCATCTACTCGCGTATATATTCCGGATTCATGATCATGAAAATTCAACTGAAGCGCATAAATTTTCCCCGGGTTCAACATTTCAATCTTCACCCATTGCTTATCGTCATTGGCTTCAGCAACCCAAAATGATTTCGGACTTTCATCGGTCAGCAACTCCGAAGTAATTTCGCCTTCGCTGTTCCTCACCAGCGGCATTTCAGTAATATCATAATCATCGTCGGTTGATGTGCTTTTCCGAATCTGCATTTGAGAGGACGAGACGGTGGTTTTTCCTTTGTAGGAAAGCAGCATCCAACCATTATGCTGCCCGGCTTTTGTGGGATGACTGGGAGCAAACCGCGGGTAATCGCCGTAATGTGTGTTGGAGTGCATCAGGCCTTCGCCATCAAAATAAGTGGGGAACATGCATAAACGGCGCTCCCAGTCATC
>JBNJGR010000063.1:0-12743 GCA_051747885.1 Bacteroidota bacterium
TAGTGAAAAAGGCAAAAAAGTGGTAATTGTAGATATTTTTGCAGGACTTTTCGGGCTCGCACTAATTGTTGCCTCAATAGTATTGTTGTAACACTTCAGTTTTTATCCAACATTTTTATCAACAGCACTATTTTTCATGAAAATTCAATCAATTCTCCCGGTTGCTTTTCGGAAGTTGGAATATCTATGTGATGAAAACGCCAGCTACATTTTTCAATGGCAACCGGAAGTTCGTTATCATGCCTTATTATTTCTATCATTATGCTCAAATAAACAGCTCCCTCAGCGATCCGAAAAAATCTTCTTCCCAGCCTTCTGAAATATTTTTAAAAGCTTCATCAGGAATATTGGTGTGGTGAAGCTCCACACTGGTGCCTTTTTTATCGGGGTGCAGCTTAATGGTAACGATTGAATTTTCTGACTGCTCGCCAAAAAACCATTGCTGCACAATTTTTTTGTTCTCCTCAAATTCAAGGTTAACCCCTGAAATACTTCCGCCCCACAATGAAAACTCCGTGCCCGGAACCGGCTCCATCACGGCATCTTCGCCTGTCCAAATTTCCAGCATTTTTTTATTGGTTAGCGCGTTGTACACGTCTTTGGGCTCGGCATTCAGATTAAAGTAACGTTTTAAATCTTTCATCGTAATGGTTTTATTTTTTCAAAAGTAAAGTAATCTCTCAAATAGTTCCTCCGATTACAAAAAAAGTCACTACTGTTTTTCGTAATTTTAAATTCCAATTTGTTACAAATACTATTTGTTAACCAATTATTTTATTTTTACTGTACTATTCGAACGAGCTTATAATTTTTAATTCTACATAATATGAAAAACCTGATTTTACTTTTCACTCTGTTATTTATTACCCACAGCGCTACGAGCCAAATCAGTGCCAAGCTCATGCGCTACATGGATGTTTCCGGTTCGCAAATTGCTTTTGTTTACGGGGGCGATGTTTGGCTGGTTGACAAAACCGGTGGAACAGCCCACCAGGTTACCAGCTCTCCCGGCGAGGAATCGTGGCCACGGTTTTCGCCCGATGGCAAACACATTGCCTACACAGCCAGTTACAACGGCAACTCTGATGTTTTTCTGATTCCCGTAACCGGCGGAGTACCTGAACGAATTACCCACAATGCCTTCCCCGACAGGATGGTGGACTGGCACCCTGATGGCGAAAAGCTCCTTTTTGCATCGAATCGTGAAAACGGGATTTCAAGAGTAAACCAGTTTTTTATGGTAGATAAAAACGGCGGTTTTCCTGAAAAACTTCCCATTCCTTACGGCGAACTGGCCAGCTTTTCGCCCGACGGCAAAAAAATGGCCTACATCACAAAAATCACCGAAAACTACCCGTTTAAAAGATACCGCGGTGGCCTCACTTCCGATATCATTATTTATGATTTTGAGTCGCAAACCACCGAACGGATTACCGAGAATAAATCCAACGACGGTCAGCCGACATGGGCAGGAAACAACATTTATTTTTTGTCCGACCGTGGTAAAAATATGCGGCTGAATGTTTGGGAATACAACACAAGTTCAGGCGAAATAAAACAAATAACTTTTTATAAAGATTTTGATATTTCGTTTATGACAGCCGGCCCCGGTGACATTGTTTTTGAAATGGGTGGCGACCTCTACCTGATGGATTTGCAATCACTGGAACCTCAAAAAGTAGAAATAAACGTCATCAGCGATTTATCAACTGAAATGCCGCAAACCAAAAACGTTAGCCGGAATATTTCAAACATGACTGCCTCTCCGGGCGGGAAACGGGTCGTTTTCGAAGCGCGCGGCGAACTGTTCAACGTGCCGGTAAAAGAAGGTTTTACACTGAACATGACGCAATCGAGTGGTGCGTTCGACCAAAGTCCCGCGTGGTCGCCCGACGGCAAAACCATTGCGTACTGGAGCGATAAATCCGGCGAATACGAACTTTACCTGCAGGACAGCGAAGCAAAAGAAGAAGCCCGGCAGTTGACAAAACGAGGGAAAGGGTTCGGCTACAAATTGTTCTGGTCGCCCGACAGCAAAAAAATTGCATTTATCGACGAAACCAATACCATTCAAATTATTGATGCTGAAAGCGGAAAAACTACAGAAGCCGGCAACACGCGCTGGAATGTTGGTCACGGGGCGCGTTTCAACTTCCCCATTTCGTGGTCGCACGATTCAAAATGGATTGCTTTTGCCGAGCGGCTCGACAATGCCAACGGCGCCATTTTTGTTTTCAACACAGAAGAAAATGAAAAGAAACAGCTTACTTCCGGTTTTTACGAGGATAATCTACCGGTATTCAGTACCGACGGCAAATACCTGTTTTACCTCACCAACCGCAACATGGATGCTGCTTACTCAGACCTCGGCGACGGAACCTGGATTTATCCCAACGCAACCCAAATTGCAGCGCTCAGCCTGACTCCTGATAATGAATTAATTATGGCCGCTAAAAATGATGAAGTTGAAATAAAAGAGGATAAAGAGGAAAAGGAAGGAAACGGAAAAGAAAACGAAGAAAACGGGGAGGATGAAAGTGAAAATGAAAAAGACGAAAAGGATGGTAAGGAAAATAAAACTGAAATCAATTTCGAAAATGCTGAAGCACGGGTGGAAATTCTCCCGCCGCAGGCAGGAAATATAAACAGGCTCATCCCGTTCGACGGCAAATTGGTTTACCAGCGCCGGCCCAACACAGGTTCCGGTGAACGTTCGTCGTCGCTTCATTTTTTTGATTTAAAAGAACGCGAGGAAAAAGAAATTATGGGCAACGTGAGCCAGGTTGCTGCCACTGCCGACGGGAAAGCATTAATTGTTTCAAGCCAGGGGAAATATGGTATTATTCAGCCAGCGTCAGGTCAAAAAATTGAAAATCCCATTCCAACCGACGGCCTTGAAATGGAATTAATCCCCAAAGAAGAATGGAAACAAATATTCATGGACACCTGGCGCCGCCACCGCGATTTCTTTTACGATCCTAACATGCAGGGAGTTGACTGGAAAGAAATGCGCGACCGCTATAGCAAACTGCTCAACGATGTGCGCACCCGCTGGGACGTGACCAACCTGCAGCTCAACCTGGTGGCTGAATTAAGTGCCGGCCATACCTACGCAATGGGAGGCGATGCCGAAAGTTCACCTTCACGCTCAAACGGCTTTCTGGGTATCGACTGGGAATTGAGCAACGGCAAATACCGCATTAAAAGAATTGTACAACCTGCTGAATGGGACACTGAAGTGCGCTCTCCGTTCGACAAACCTGGCGTGGAAGTGAACGAAGGCGATTACATTTTGTCGGTCAACAATGTGGACCTCAATCCGGAAAAAGATCCCTATGCTGCTTTCGAAGGACTATCCGGAAAAACGGTTTCGCTCGAAGTGAGCCCAACCGGCCAAAAAGACGATGCCAAAAATATAGTAGTAAAATGCCTGTCGCGTGGCGAAGAGGTTAATCTGCGCTACCTGGAATGGATTGAAAACAACCGCAAAATGGTAGATGAATTGTCGGACGGGCAGCTGGGCTACATTTATATGTCGAACACCTCGGCACGTGGGCAACTGGAACTGGTCCGCATGTTTTACGGCCAGCTCGATAAAAAAGGATTTATACTGGACGAACGCTGGAACGGTGGCGGACAGCTTGCCGACCGTTTTCTGGAATTGCTTCAGCGCCCTGTAACCTACAACCTGCACTGGCGCCACGGTAAAGACCACACCAACCCGATTAAAACCAATACCGGACCGGTGGGAATGCTCATTAACGGATGGGCAGGCTCAGGTGGCGACGGCCTGCCGTGGGCTTTCCAGGAACTGGAAGCAGGCCCGATTGTGGGGGAACGCACACTCGGAATTCTTGTGGGCCCGGCAACCGGGCACCAGTTAGTTGATGGCGGCGCTATTACAGTTCCCGGAGCCCGGCTGTACGATAACGACGGCCACTGGTTCTGGGAAGGCGAAGGTGTAGCACCCGATTTCAAAGTGTGGGACGATCCGGACATGCTTATGCAAGGCCGCGATCCGCAAATGGAAAAAGTGGTGGAAGAAGTGCTGAAACTCACTAAAGAAAACAAACACCTGATGACACCTGCTCCACCACTCGAAGACAGAACTGCAAAAGGACTCAGGGATTCAAACTAATTTAAGCCCGCAGAATAAAAAAGGTTAGCCAAAAAATTAAAAGGCTAACCTTTTTTCATTTTTGTCCGGTGTCAAATTATCATTTACTTAAAAATCCTGTTATGAAACATGTTTTTAAAAAATGAAGCAAAAAAATTATAAATAGTAAAAAACACTTTTTTAGATTTACAATCTGATTTCACAAATAATGGATTACTACAAACAACAAACAAAATTTTTAGTAGCCGTTGACTGTGTTGTATTTGGCTACGAAGCAGGAGAAATTAAGCTGTTGCTTTACCCGCGTGCCTTCGAACCTGTTAAAGGTTCATGGTCGTTAATGGGTGGATTTGTGCGCGAAAATGAGTCGGCTGACAAGGCAGCCTGTCGTGTTTTGCAGCAAACAACAGGTCTCGATGATATTTTCCTGGAACAGGTTGCCACCTTTTCAGAGCCTGAGCGCGAAATTTATGAACGGGTAATCAGCGTTGCCTATTTTGCATTGATACGAATCGACCGCTACAAAAAAAGTAAAGCTGAAGAATTTGGCGCCAAATGGTGGCCCATAAACGAATTACCCGACTTGATATTCGACCATGACGAGATGATTCGCCAGGCATTGAAAAAGTTGCAGCAAAAAGCAGGCACCAGTCTGGTGGGAAGTGAGTTACTTCCTCGAAAATTCACTCTGCTGCAGCTCAGGAAATTATACGAAGCCATTTATCAACGCGAATTTGACCCTGGTAATTTCAGAAAAAAAATGCTTTCGCTCAATGTGCTGGAACGCATGGATCACAAAAATTCAACTGAATCGAAAAAAGGAGCATACTATTACAAAGTAAAAGCAGATAAAATTGAAAAAGAATTGGAACGTATTGTGAAATACTGATTAAGCAAGTAATAACAAAACTTATTTTAAACGAAAAAATTAGAATATGACTACACTTGACTGGATTGTTCTGGGACTTTTTGCATTAGGATTGGCAGGTATTGTTGTTTGGGTTTTGAAAAAAAAGGACAAAAATACCACCGACTACTTTTTGGCAGGACGTGATGCTACCTGGATTGCCATTGGTGCATCCATTTTTGCCTCAAATATTGGCTCTGAACACCTTGTTGGCCTCGCAGGATCGGGTGCCGAAAGCGGGATGGCAATGGCACACTGGGAAATGCACGGCTGGATGATTTTGTTGCTGGGCTGGTTATTTGTACCCTTTTATGCCCGAAGCAAGGTATTTACAATGCCTGAGTTTCTGGAGCGGCGTTACAATCCGCAGGCTCGTTCATTTCTTTCCATCATTTCGCTGGTGAGCTATGTGTTGACAAAAGTGGCCGTGACAGTTTATGCCGGCGGCGTTGTTTTTAAAGATGTTTTCGATATTGAGTACATCAGCTTCTGGGGTTACAGCATCGACTTTTTCTGGGTGAGTGCCATTGGACTGGTAGTACTTACCGGTATATATACAACATTTGGTGGCATGAAAGCAGTGTTATACACCTCGGTGCTGCAAACTCCAATCTTGCTCATCGGCTCTCTTGCTGTGCTGATACTCGGATTAATAAAAATTGGCGGTTGGGGCGAAATGATGGAAATAGTTAGATCTACCGATGTTACATACCTGAACGATGCAGGTGAGGTGGTCTATCGTTCCACTAAAGATAGTATGGCCAACCTCATCCGATCGCATAACGACCCGGAATTCCCCTGGACAGGTGTAATTTTAGGTTCGGCAATTATTGGTTTCTGGTACTGGTGTACCGACCAGTTTATTGTTCAGCGCGTACTTTCGGGCCGCGACATGAAACAGGCACGCCGCGGTACCATTTTTGGCGCCTATCTCAAACTGACACCTGTATTTATATTCCTGATTCCGGGTATGATTGCCTACGCTTTACAGGAAAAAGGACTTTTTGTGCTTGAAAATAATGACGCGGCATTTTCCACAATGGTAAAAGAACTGTTGCCCATGGGGTTCAAAGGTGTTGTGATCGGAGGAATATTGGCAGCGCTGATGAGTTCACTTGCTTCGCTGTTTAACTCATCGGCCATGTTATTTACTGTCGATTTCTACCAAAAATATAAACCCGACAAAAACGAAAGACACTATGTGATTGTCGGGCGTATCGCCACCATTGTAGTTGTCCTGCTTGGTATTGCCTGGATTCCCGTAATGCGCGGCCTCGGAAAAGTACTTTACGAGTACCTGCAGGATGTGCAGTCGCTGCTGGCTCCGGGAATCGCAGCGGTTTTCCTGTTGGGAGTCGTTTCCAAAAGAACAACACCAGCTGCCGGTATATGGGGATTAATTATTGGCTTCACACTTGGAATGACCCGTCTCGGGCTGAATATCTTTTCGGGATCTATTGCCGAAGATTCACTTGTTTACCAGATTTTCCTGGTACATAACTGGCTGCACTACGAAATTTACCTCTTCTTCCTGGTAATCGTTTCAATGGTAATTATCAGCTACTTTACCAAAAGGAAAGATCCGGCACTTATTACCGGACTTACCCTGCGATCGGCCTCGGCTGAACAAACAGCAGAAACCCGATCGTCATACAACAACTGGGACATCATCAATTCAGTTATTATTATTGCTATCACCCTGTTATTTTACTACTATTTCTGGTAAAATTAAATTGAAATAAAATAAAAAATAGCTGCCTTTTCTGGTGGCTATTTTTTATTTTAGGGGATATTTGTTTTCAATATGTACGATATAATTGGAGATGTACACGGATATGCCCAGCCGCTTAAAACCCTTTTGAAGGAAATGGGTTACAAAAAAACCGGCAGTGGGTACACCCATCCCTCCCGAAAAGCTGTTTTTACAGGCGATTTTATTAACCGCGGGCCGCAAATCAGAAAAACAATACGCATTATCCGCACCATGGTGGAAAACGGAAATGCAATGGCCATTCTGGGAAACCATGAAATTAACGCGATCATTGCCGATATTAAAGACGAAAAAGGAAAGCCGCTTGTGGTGCCTCCTATGAAAAATTTCATGTCGGTACTGAAAACCATGAAGGACTTTTCGGATAAAAAAGATGAATGGAAAAGCCATCGCAACTGGATGCGCACTTTGCCCTTATTTCTCGAGATGGACGGGATTCGTGTAATTCATGCCTGCTGGTCGGATACTGCTGTTGATTATTTGAAAAGCAATATCCCACAGGGAAAAATAAAAAAAGATGTATTCCGGAAAATTTATAAAAACCCCAATGCTGAACTCACAAAAAACTTTTGGCTGGTTACCAAAGGCCTTCAGTTTAAACTGCCTGCCGATTTAAGGATTCAAAACAACAAAGGGGTTTCGCCGCGTTCATTCCGCATCAGGTGGTGGGAGAATCCGAAAGGAAAAACGTTTGAAGAAATTTCATTCGAAAGCAAATTCCAACTTCCCGGCTATACAATCCCTGAACAGATTCTGCCTGAAACTTTACCTTATCCACCAGAAGCTCCAATTGTTTTTTTCGGTCATTACTGCCGTTTCAACGGACCACATATTATTACGCCCAATATTTGCTGTGTAGATTCCTGTATTACAGGAAGTAAAGTTTTAACCGCTTACCGGTGGGAGGGAGAACAACAACTCACTGCCCAAAATCTAATTCAAACAAAAAAATAAATTCACCCACAACAACTTGATTTACAAACAACAAAAAGTTTGATGAAAATTATTATTTTTTTGTATTGCAGGAAAAAAAAGAAAGTATATATTTGCATCACCTTTAAAAAAGCGGTCAGCTAAAAAAAGGAAGTTCTAAAAAGAATTGTAACAAAAAATGGTGGCGTAGTTCAGTTGGTTAGAATATCGGCCTGTCACGCCGAGGGTCGCGAGTTCGAGTCTCGTCGTCACCGCAAACAAAAGCAGCTCAAACGGGCTGCTTTTTTTATATAACAATAAAAAGCTGCCGGAGGTCGCGAGTTTCCATAGTACCCGGGATCGTCACCACAAACAAAAACAGCTCAAAAACACTTAAAAACCAGAGGATTTATACCGATTAGTGTTTCATTTTAATCATCAATTTCACTTCGTTCATTTCTGATTATTAAACATCTATCGGCATTATACCACTAATATTTGTGAGTAATTTTGTCTATAAAATGGTATTAAATACTTATAGACATTCAAAATAAAAACAATTAATTACAGATTTTTATCCAAAATAATTTGTTCGCCTTTGCTAATTTCCGGTGTGGCAACCAAATCACCATACATTACTTTGCAATCATTCCCAAGCAACGATTTAATTTTTAATTCGGTTAGATGCCCGTTATCCCAGGCAATATTCACTTCGAAACCACCACGCGCACGCAGGCCTTTAACACTTCCGCTATTCCAAGTGGGCGGCAGGGCCGGCAGTATTTGCAGCACCCCATTGTGACTTTGCAAAAGCATTTCGGCAATTCCGGCAGTAGCGCCAAAATTTCCGTCGATTTGAAACGGCGGGTGATTATCGAATAAATTCGGATGGGTTGATTTGGCAAGTATGGCATCAACATTCTCTTGGGCTTTTGCTCCGTCTTTTAAGCGGGCAAAAAAGTTGATAATCCATGCACGGCTCCAGCCGGTATGGCCACCGCCGTGTTTGAGTCGTTCCTCAATCGATTTCCGGGAAGCTTCCATCCATTTCGGATCATCCGGATTGGTAAACTCTTCGCCCGGGTACAATGCATATAAATGCGACATGTGCCGGTGGCCGGGTTCGGCTTCCGGTAATTCCTCCGACCATTCCAGAATCCTTCCGTCTGACCCGATTTGCGACGGTGTTAACTTTTGCACCATGGTGCGCAACGTATCAGCGAATTCGGTATCAATATTCAGGATTTCTGATGATTTGATGCAATTACTGAAAAGTTCTCTGATTATCTGGTGGTCCATTGCGGGGCCCATGCAAACAGCAGCAACTTCTCCACCTGGTGCAATAAAAGTATTTTCAGGAGACATACTCGGGCCGGAAACCAGCAGGCCAGTTTCAGGGTTTTCCACCAGAAAATCAACAAAAAACAGGGCAGCATCTTTCAGAACAGGGTAAGCCATTTCCTCAAGAAACTGTTTATCGCCTGTAAAATCGTAATGTTCCCAAAAATGGTCGGAACACCATGCTGCTCCCATGGGCCACATGCCATAACCAGTCATCCCGATAGGGTCTGTAAATTTCCAAAAATCAGTGGTGTGGTGAGCCACAAATCCACGGGCGCCGTAAGTTTCACGTGCCGTTATGTGGCCACGCTCGCGCAAGTCGTCAACAAATTCAAAAAATGGCTGCTGGCACTCGGATAAGTTGGTTACCAAAGCAGGCCAGTAATTCATTTGAATATTGATGTTAATGTGATAATCGGCATTCCAGGGTGGCGACAATGAGGGATCCCAAATTCCCTGCAGGTTTGCCGGCAGATTACCTGGCCGCGAAGAGCTGATTAACAAATATCTTCCAAACTGAAAATACAACTCGGTAAGATGAGCATCACTTATTCCTTCTTTTACCCGGTTAAGCCGTTCGTTGGTGGGCAGGTTAAGGGTATCAGGATCGTTAAGTTCCAAACTTACACGATTGAAATACCCCTGGTATTCTTCAATATGATCCGTTTTAAGATCATCAAATGATTGTTTTGCTGTATTAGTAATATCGTCCGAAGAAGTTTTAACTTCATCCTCTCCCCAATAATCAGTACGTCCTGAAATGTGTATCACCGCCTCATCGGCATTTGAAACCGAAAGTGTTTCGTCTGATGAATTTACTTCGCCGTTTTTGGCATCTACAGCAACAACCGATGCAAAACGTGTTCCTCTTCCTTCGTATTCGGCAAACCCTGTCATAACTATCCGACCCTCATCAACAGATACTTCTTCGGCCTCACCGGGACGGTTCATTCGTGCTGAAAAATTCAGTTTACCTTTTTCAGAAGCCGAAAATTTTACAATAATTACTTCATCGGGTGCCGAAGCAAAAATTTCACGGGAATATTTGACACCATCAGCTTCGAACTCTGTTTGGGCTACTGCAGTATTTAAATCAAGCGAACGCTTGTAATTCGAGACATTCTCCAAACCTTCAAACTGAATGAAAAGATCGCCTAAGGTTTGGTAGGTATGTTTTCCGCCGTCGATGCGGGTGCCCATAATTTTTTCCTGGGCCAGCCGGTCGCCTTTGGCATACTCGCCATCAAAAAGCAACTGACGTATTTCATCAAGGTATTCCAATGCTTCGGGATTTGCCCTTTCAATAGGGCCTCCCGTCCAAATCGACTCTTCATTTAACTGAATCCGTTCTGTTTCAACTCCTCCAAAAACCATGGCCCCCAACCGCCCGTTTCCAAGCGGTAAGGCTTCAACCCATTCTTCTGCGGGTTCGCTATACCATAATTTTAATTCTCTGTTTTCAGTATCGGGTGCATTACTGCAACTTTGAAAAATTAGCAGAAGGGAGATGATAGCAAAATAAATTCTGGTCATTTCAATCCGGTTTAAATTTACGGGGTTGAAAATAGAAATTTATTCCCGGTGAAAAAAACACCCGGCAGAAATTACCACAAAAACATAATTTTAGGGCAAACTGTGTTTGAAAAAAGAGAGCAAATTTTCAATTAGTCGTCGCCACGGCGGGTTTCAATAATAACCACTCCGTTGCCTCCACGAGAACCGTAAATGGCTGCGCTGCCATCTTTAATTACGTTAATGCTTTTTACCTGAACGGGAGGGATTGACCCCAGTGCGCTGCCATCGACAGGTACTCCATCAACAACAATTAAGGCCGCACTGCTGCTGTTTATTGAATTAACTCCACGAATAATAATTTCGCCATTGGTGACCTGCACACCGGCAAAACGACCTTTAATCAAATCGTAAATGTTGCTGTACTGACTGAAATCAGCATCTTCATTATTCATGCTCGAAAGGGCATTCAGTTTATCACGATCAGAAACTGTAGCATAACCTATTGCATATTCCCTGTTTTTTGGGCCCGGTTTCATTCTAAGGTTAACCGCAGCGTATTTTGTTTTATCTTCAATTTTGGCCTTTTCATTGAAAAACCCTTGTGCTTTAAACCTTAGTTTGTCACCCGGTTCACTCATAATTTGAAAACGCCCAAGTGAATCGGAGTAAACAGTTTCTTTGGTACTTCTGTTTTCGATTTCAGCATCAACCAATGGAATACTGTCGAATGTGGTAACTATTCCATTTATGAGTCGCTCCTGTGCCTGTGTTAAAGACGTAACCAACAGCATGGAAACCACAAGTAGTATAATATTAATTCTTTTTGACATAATTTATTCCTTTCGTTATTGATTTACAACTTAATAAAGTTACAATATTTATACCACTATCAATCTTTTAGACCTAATAAATAGAAAATCGTTTAATGACGGTCTGTGGGTGAAATACTTTTTATCCGGTAAGGCTTTTTTTGCTGCGACTCAAAGTAAGTCCGCATTTGTAATTCAGCAATAATACCAATGGTTATGAACTGAATACCTCCCATCACAAGCAATATGCCGAGCAGAAGCAGTGGTTTTCCCCAAATATCATTACCCAATATTTTCAAAATCAGCAGGTAAATATTAATCAGTACTCCAATGCCGAGTGTAACGAAGCCAAGAGCACCGAAAAGATGCATTGGGCGCTGCAGGTACTTTTTAAAAAACAACATGAGAATCAAATCACTCAACACTTTCGATGTGCGGTTAAGGTTATATTTTGAAGTTCCAAATTTGCGTGGCCGGTGATTTACATCGGTCTGGGTAATTCGGGTTGCACCTTCCTGGGTAATTAAAACCGGAATAAACCGGTGTAATTCTCCGTAAATGGCAATGTTTTTTATGGTTTCACGGGTGAAAATTTTAAGTGTACACCCCAAATCTTTCATTTTTGTGCCGGTCGATTTCCGAATCATATAATTGGCAATTTTCGAGGGCAATTTTCGCAGAAACATTCCATCTTTGCGATTCGACCGAATGCCGGCAACCATATCCCAGCCATCCGCCTCCATCATTCCAAGCATGCGTGGAATATCAGCGGGGTCGTTCTGTAAGTCACCATCGATTAATGCAATGTATTCAGCATCGGCCTGATCAATGCCAGCCTGCAACGCAGAACTTTGTCCATAATTTCGTTTTAATTCAACCAGAATAAATCGTTCGTCGTTAATATTCCGAACCTTGTCACAGGTTTTATCCGATGAACCATCATCCACAAAAATAGCTTCATAATCAATTCCTTCAAGGGCTTGTTTTATTTGTTCTGAAAGGGGTTCTATATTGGGTTCTTCGTTATAAACGCAAATAACCAGCGAGAGTTTTTTCATTTTGTTATGGTTTCTGAATGCAGTGCATCTAATTTTTATTCAACAAAAGTAAACATTTCCACTACAAAACCGGAAAACGAATCAGGCGGGATTAAATTTCCAGATAAACGAAAAACGCAAAGTTTTATAACCCCACTCGCGCAAACTATGTATATATTGAATTTTCCACGTTTTTCGTTTTATATTTTTCTGAATATCAAAATTAAGCTGCATAGGGCGGTCGCGTTCATTTTTATAACCTGAGTACCCCGACCACGATGCGGAAACCAGCCAGGTATTTTTTTCATAATCGGTACCGAGCGCATACATCAGC
>JBNJGR010000064.1:0-12680 GCA_051747885.1 Bacteroidota bacterium
AAAAAACAGCCCCCTTGCCAACTTCTCCCTCGGCCCAAATCCTGCCTCCATGCCGAAAAATAATTCGCTTACTAATGGCCAGGCCAACCCCGGTTCCTTCAAATTCATCTTCTTTATGCAACCGCTGAAAAACGCCAAACAGCTTATCCTTATATTTAGGATCGAACCCGGCGCCGTAATCTTTTACATAAAACACAATTTCATTGTCATTTTCACTTTCAATTGTGCCTATTTCAACTTTTTTGATATCGGATTTAGAACTGTATTTTAATGCATTGCCTATAAGATTTTGCCAAACCTGCCAGATGAGTCGCTGATCGCATTTTACTTCAGGCATTGGATGAATTGTCAATTCAAAACTGCTTTTTTCATCTTCGGTGGCTGTTTCTTCAAATACTTTTTTGGCGGTTGCCATCATGTCAACATCCGAATGTTTCAAGTCGGCCCTGGAAACCCGCGAAAGATTTAGCAAATCAAAAATCAGCAGGTCCATTTTATCGGCATTAGCCCTGATTGTTTCAAGAAACCTTTTGCCCTCATCGTCGAGTTTATCAGCATAATCTTCGGCCAGGAAACTGGCAAAACCGTTAATTGCCCTGAGCGGTGCCCGCAAATCGTGCGAAACGGAGTAGGTAAAAGCTTCCAGTTCATTGTTGGAATATTCCAGCAACCGGCGTTGTTCTTTTAATTCTGTTGTAATATTGTTCAGGTCTTCCACCATGTAAAGCATAGCTTTCTGGCTTTTGTGGAGCTTTTGTACTTTATCTTCCAGTTCGGCAGTTCGCTCGGCTACTTTAATTTCGAGATCGTTTTTCAGCTGAAGGAGTTCACTCTCCGCTTTCTTTCGTTCAGTTATATCCCAGAAAGTTACAACTAAACCGGTAACGGCATCATTTTGGCGAATGGGATACGAAAAATATTCAGCCGGAAATCCTGTACCATCTTTTCTCCATAGCATATCCATGTCGCTATGGGTACCTGTACCAGCCTGAAAAGCCCTCAAAATCAAACAGTCATTTTTGGGATATTTCGTTCCGTCGGGTTTGGTATGGTGAATCAGATCGTGCATGTTTTCACCCAGCACCTCATTTTTAGTGCTGAAGCCCAGCATTTCAAGTGCAGACTGGTTAATCAGTGTACAGTGTCCGTTGGTGTCGATGGCATAAAGTCCTTCTGCAGTTGAGTTCAGCAGCAGCCTGATTTGTGTTTCGTTACTTTTGGCTACAAACTGCTGATGTCTCAGTTCCTGCATTGTTGCTTTGTGTTTCGAAATTTCTTCTTTTAAAACCCGGGTGCGCTTTTTTACTTCTTTGCGTAAAAAAATAATCCATGAAGCAACAAAAACGGCAACTAAGGGGATAAAAATGAAGAGTAAAATTCTGGCCAGATTATAGGGGGCAACAATCCATTCATCGTCGGGCCCCAGCCATTTTGTTTTAATATCATCGTAGGTGCCATTGGCAATTACAATCGAGAGTCCTTCGTTTAGCCGGTTGAGTAAAGCGCTGTTCCCTTCCTGAACCGCAAAACAAAAATCCTGTCGGAATTGCGGCAGTTGAAATTTCAGTGGCTCCAACGTCCTCAATTCCAATTCTTCAATAAGTTTCATCCCTGTAATACGCTGGGTTATTACAGCATCGTACTGGCCGTTTGCCAGATTCTGAAAAGCCTCTTCGAATGTAGTGGTTGTAAATATTTTGTCTGAAATATTATCACGCCGCACAAATTCCTCGGCATTGTCGCCTTCCATTACCGCAATTTCTTTGCCTTTCAAATCTTCCAGGGAATTAATTCCGGTTGTTCCTTTCCTGACAAATACAGCGCCATGTAACGAAAGATAAGGCATTGTAAAATCGAACACTTCTTCACGCTCGGGCGTTCGCCCCACCAGTGGAAGGGCATCTATTTCCCCGTCGGCCAGGCGATTTTTAATCCGGTTCCAAACCCCGATTCTTATTTCAACATGCAATCCTACTGCTTCGGCTGCGGCTTTAATCAATTCAACCGAAAAACCATCGGCGTTCCCGTTTTCATCCACAATACAATAAGGCGGGTAATCGGGTTCTGAGGCAATAACAATTGAATCTTCCTGATTAAAATGAGTAATAATTGGGTTGTTTTGCTGTGCAAAAATTAAAGGGGCAAAAAAGAAAAATAACAGAAATACAACTGTAAATTTGCGCATGCTAAAAATCTGAAAATAGAAATATTCCAAAGAAATACTTTTCCTGAGAATTGAGGTAAGATACGTTTTAAATGCAAAATAATTCATTATTCAGTCGTAATGTAGCAGTTCGTTTAATTTTTATCACCTTTCAGCAACTCTATTTCTTTTCGCAGTTCTTCCATGCGCAGTTCGCGCTCAATAGTCGCTTCGCGAAAGCTTTCCAGTTCTTCAATGCGCTCGCTCAACTCTTTAGTTTTTTCATCCACTTGCATTTCCAGCTTTTCTTTCATTTTTTTCAGTTCATTTTCTGCTTTTTTCCGTTCGGTGATATCGAGCACCACCGCCGAAAAAAGCTTCTCATTTTCGTATTCCAGCAATTGAATATTCAGTTCGGCATCGTAAAAAGTACCATCTTTACGGAAATGCTGCGTTTCAAAACTAACAAGCTGTTGTTTACCAGATGTCAATTCTTCAATCAATTTTTCAAAATCTTTTTCCTTCATGTTCAGTTTCAGGTCCATCGGGGTCATTTGTTTCATTTCGCTGAGGGTGTAACCGGTATTGGCCAGCGCAGCCCTGTTCACTTCCACAAAATGAAATGATGAAGCATCGATTAGATAAATTTCATTAACCGATTGATGAAAAATTTTCCCCAGGCGATCGAGCTGCGAATTTGCAGATATGTTATCGGTAATGTCGTTTACAAACGCGACAAAACGGGTATCTGAAATTTTTGCAGCATCAACAGTAAATGTCCTCGCTCCACCTGATTTGGTCGCAAACGGATATGTTCCTGAAGCCTTCCCGCCAGCAACCACTTTTTTAAAATGGTTTGCAGCTTCATCCCGTACCTCTTCAAGCGCTAAATCAGAGATAGACTTTTTGAGCAATTCACCGGATGAGAAACCTGTTAATTCACAGGCCGTTGGGTTCACTTCAACGAAATGCCCTTGCTCGTTGGTTACAAAAATTCCAAAAGGCGAATTCTCAAAATAACTTTGTAACTTTTCTATTTCATTGTGAAGTAACAGGTTATGTTGAAGCACTTTTGTAGTTTGTTTTTTTAACCGCTGGGTGTAAAACAATAATATCAGCCCGAGCAACAATACCAAACCAGCGCCTGCAAAGAAATACAGACGATGTGTGTGTTGTTCTGCCTTCTCTGCAATTAATCCATTATATTGCTCCAATGTTTGATAATAAAATGAGCGTGGTGTGTTTTTCCATTCTTCAAGGTAGCTGTCAGTGGTTTCGAGCAACCAGATATTTTCTCCTTTGGGAACGGCAAAATGCAAAAGTGCAGGGTTGTAAATAACCGGTGTCTTTTCCAGGTCAAAATCATCAAAATGCATTTCGCCAAAGAAATAATTGGAAACAGCAGCATCGGCAATCCCGATTTTTACCTGGGAGAAAGCATCATTGAATGAAGCAGCAGGAATTTCGGTAAACCGGTACCCGAACCCATTCATTACCTGTCTGAATAATGGTTGCTGCACCGAACCTTCAACCAATGCTATGCTTTTACCATCCAAATCTGAAAGTTGCGAAATGCCACTTCCCGGGGCAGCATATACCTGCGACCAGCTTTCAATGACAGGCAGGTTGTTAAAGCTGAATTTTTGGGTGCGTTCATAAGTAAATGCCACATCGGGCATCAGGTCAATCTCGCCATTTTCGAGCGACTGAAGGCATTCGTTCCAGTTGCAGCGGATGTATTCCAACTGCCACTCTTCCTGCCGGGCTATTTCTTCGAGCAGTTCAATAAAAATGCCGGCCGCATTGCCGTTTTCATCAATAAATACTTTTGGAGGGTTCTGATAAATACCCACTGTAATTATACTATCGGGCTGTGCAAATGTTTGTTCAGCAATAACAAAAAATGAAACCGAAAGCAAAATAAATGCTGTAGTAATTTTATGCCTTACAAAACTTAAAGTATTCATCTACAAAGGTTTTATGATTTTGTTTCTTTCAGCAGTTTTAACTCTTCGCGCAACTCTTTTATCCGGAATTCGCGTTCGATGGTGGCATTCTGAAAACGCTCCAGTTCGGCAATGCGCTGCCGGAGTTCCTGTGTTTTTTGTTCTACTTCCTGCTGAAGATTGTCTTTTAATTTGCGCAATTCGTTTTCTGCTCTAACTCGTTCTGTAATGTCAAGAAAAGTGGAAAATACACGAACAGGAGTACCGCTATTTTTTTCAAACTGAGGAATTGAATTCACAATAATCCATACATAGTCATTGAATTTTGGATTGAAAATTCCCTGAATAAAGCCTTCTACCGGTTTTCCGGTTGCAAGTGCCATCATTGCAGGGTGTTCTTCTCCCGGCAGTTCTTTATTATTTTTGTCCACTGCTTTCCATCCCGGATCGATTGATTTTCGCCCTAACATCTGCTCCATGGTTATTCCGAGAATTTCTTCTGCTGCCTGATTGGCAGAAATGATTTCACCAGTTTCATTCTGGTAAACAACACCTTCGGCCATCATTTCAAACAGGCTTCTGAAACGCTCTTCGCTTTCTTTCAATTCTTTTTCAGACTGTTTGCGCTTTTCAATTTCTTCGGTCAGGTCTTCAATTAAATTAAGGGATGCTTTTCGGGCTTGTTCCAGTTCGGCTACGGTTTGCTGCAATTTTACATTTCTTTCTTCTGCAATTTTTTCAATGGACAGTTTTTCTTCATTAAGATTTTCATCTAAAACAAGGCGTTCCAAAATAACAGCCAGCATTTGTACAGCATTTTGAATGAGGCTCTTGCTTTCATTTGAAAGTTCACTATCATTTTCAATACCAATAGATCCGAAAAATGAATTACGGGTTTTGATCTCCATATCATTTTCGGAATTTTTTTCCGGCAGGTAGTTAAATTTCAAAGGACTGAAAGCGTCGTTCATCCCGTCAACAAACAGCTCAATTATTTTTGGCCTGTTGTGCAGTTGCGACAGATTAAACATCAGCAGAAAAAGGTTATGTGCAAAGTTCATAATCCGGAAAATTCATTAACATTTAAGAATTCGGGTGCATTTTGTTTGAGCCATTCATCCGGATCCTTATAATATGGATTTTGGGTAATCACCCCACCGGAGATGGTGTAAGGATGGGTGCGCAACACATTCATAATTGTTTGGCCGGAGAATTTTGTGATATTGTACAGGCAAATACTAATCCATGGTTTTCCGGGAATAAAATAGTTGAGCCGCGACTCGTAAACCATCAGGTGCTCTACCCCGGGAATAGCTTCGAGTGCCCAAACCATTTCGGCCGTTGCACGAATATTTCGTTTGCCGTTTTTTTGCGATTTATCGAAATAATCATTCAGGCTTTTGTCCATCGCCACAGGCGAAAAACTTCCATCAGGATAATAAAACTCTTTGGCACTTCTTATTGTAAAAAGATCCGGATTGTGCGGATGATGTTTACACTCAGGGTAAAGCGTCCCGTACTTTTCAATAAATTCTTCTTCGGTTTGCTCCGCCGGACAATAAAGCTGATTGTCGTTTTCAATGGCGCCCTGGTGCAAAAACCCGAAAATTATTTCGTCGCGTTCAGCTTCGGTTTCGTAGAGGCCGCAAATGTGCAGTCCCCAGTTGCAGGTGTAATCTCCAAAACCCATGTTCAGTTTTTCCTGATCCGATGTTTTGATGTGCATATTTTTTCCTTTCTGTTAAAAATAGTCAACTTTCTTCACTGTCATCCTGAATGCGATATTTTTTGGGTTGTCCCGATTTCACAAGCAGCTCATTTATTTCCTGCTTCAGTTCAATCATTCTGTTTTCGCGGCCCACCATGGCACGGTTGAATTTTTCGAGCTCTTCTATTTTTTCTTTTAGTTCCTGTTCTGCTTTTACCCGGTCGGTAATCACTTCAGTGTAAACTATAAGGCCATCTATTTCCCCTGCTAAATTGTACCATGGCAGGCAATGCCAGCTTGTCCATTCCAAAGAGCCATCGTCCCGGTAAAATGAATCCCTGTCGGCGCTTAATACCTCTCCTTTTAGCACACGTTGATGAACCTCCCGCCATTTTTGGGGTAAATCGGGGAAAACATCGTAATGGTGTCTGCCGATTACATTCCTATCTTTTACCTTGTATTGTTCGAGGTATCGCTGACTTACATAAACATATCGTAAATCCTTATCATGCACGGCTACACCACTGTTGGCATGCTCAATAATATAGCGCATTAATTCATGGGAATGTTCCAGCTCTTCTTCAAACTTTTTACGACCAGCAATATCGCGAACAAAAACCAGGGCTCCTTCTCTTCCTTCATAAAATATTGGTTCTCCGGTCGTTTCACCCCAGACCTCCCTTCCATCGACACGTATTAATTTTAGCTCAAGAAGCTGGTGCACCGGTTTTCTTTTTTCATTTAAACTGTGAATCCGCTGCCTGATTCTTTCATGATAATCCGGGTGAAAACGTTCCATCACGGGTTTGCCCAACAGTTCATCTGCTGATTTAATACCAAACAGTCTGCAGGCAGCCGGATTCAGGTAGGCAAACTTCATGTCCGACTGAATAAAGATCGGATCGGGAGCTCCTTCTACAATTACCCGGAATCGTTCTTCATTCTCTTTTAGTTCTTTCTGTATGTTGTACTCTTCGGTAACATCTCTGAAAACGAGGACTACGCCCGCAACTACCCCCTGGGCATCTTTAATGGGGGCGCCCGAATCGGCAATCTGGTATTCTTTTCCGTTTTTTGAGATGAGCTTTGTATGGTTGGCCAGGCCCACTATTTGTCCGGTTTCAAGTACTTTTTTTACCGGATTTTCCACTTTTTGACCAGTTGTGGCATTTACAATGCGGAAAACCTCATCAATGGGTTTATTTTCAGCCTCACTGAATTTCCAGCCCGTGAGTTCTTCGGCCACTGGATTCATCCGAATAACCTGCCCGTTTGTGCCAGCTGCAATCACCGCATCTCCCAATGACTGAAGGGTAACACGTTGGTTTTCTTCGCTTTCCCGAAGTGCTTTCTCCAATTTCTTCCGTTCCAGATAATGTCCCAGGTTTTTGGCCAGAGCATCCAGCAGGCTTCTTTCTTCTTTTAAAAATGGCCCTTCATCACGGTCAGGTTTTTCCTCAAGCAAATAGATATCGAAGGTGGCTTTAACTTCGCTATTGATTAAAACCGGGGCCGATTGTTTCCAGGGAGTTTCTTTAAAATTTGCCGTTGTAAAAGCTTTGCCGTTGTAAATAATCCGGGCGGAAGTGATTTTGGGGTATTGCCAAGATGCCGGCACCAACTCCACGAGTGATTGCATTAGCTCTTCAACAGTAATATCAGGTTTTTCGATGAGCAGTGATAAACCATAAAGGCAATTGAGTTCTTTCACCCGTTCGGTCAAATCCTGTGACTTTTTCTCCAGTTCCTGCTGATAAAAGCCCACTTCCTCCAATACCTCATGGAGCTCATTTTCGGGAAGATTTTTGTTTTGTTGCAGTAAAAGCGCTTTAATTCGATCTTTGAGCGAATTTCCGCTGTCAGGCTGGTTTGAATAAGCGTCCGGTTTCATAGCGAACAATTTTATTGGTTGACCCTCAGGTTTGCTTTATGTTTGCACCACAGGTTTTTAATTGTATTCAATTTATAAAATAATTCATTGATAACCTATGTTCCATGCCTAATTTTGGCTTTTATAGCCAATTTTATGTTTTATAACAATTACCGGGGCAACTCAAAATAAAACCGTGAACCATTCTTGTGTTCGCTTTCCACGGCAATAGTTCCGTGGTGGCCTTCAATAATGTTTTTCACAATGAATAATCCCAGCCCGGTGCTTTTTTCGCCCGAAGTTCCGGTGCTCGAGGCCTTGCCAAAAGGTTGAAAAATGGTTTCGGTTTTATCGGGGGGAATGCCCACTCCCTCATCGCGCACTTCAACCCTGACGATTTTTTCTTTGGCCGTAATGGTAACGTAAACCCGGCTCCCGTTATAGGAAAATTTCACGGCATTGGTGAGCAGGTTGTTTAACACCTGCTCCATTTTTTGCGGATCGATATTCAAGAGCAGCGGTTTTTGGTTGTAATCGAATTGAATTGAAATGTCTTTTTTGGCCGAAAGCGCATTGTTTAATGTAATATTTTTTTCGGCCAGTTCAATCAAGTCGGTTTGCTCAAGGTTCAGACTCAGTTTTCCGGATTCAATTTTGGAAATATCAAGTAAATCTTCAATCATTTTCAGCAGAAACTCAGCAGAAGTATTGATGATGTGCAGGAATTTACGATGCTCGGCGGAAAGCGTATCTTTTGTTTCATCTTCCAGAAAATCGGCAAATGACATAATGATGCCCAGCGGGTTGCGTAAATCGTGTGCCGCCATTCCCAGAAACTGGTTTTTCAATTCGTTGAGGCGTTCCAGTTCGGCATTCTTTTTGGCCATTTCACGCTGCAGGTTAACCAGTTCGTTGTTCAGGCGACTCAAATCATTCAACTGTTCTGAAGACTTACTGACATTTTGCTCGGTGTTGTAATTTTTTTTGACCAGCGAGCGGATAAAATTAGCCTGCTCGTTGTTAATTTGCTGCAGCTGGTTAATAAAATTCAACGTATCTGATGTACTTCCTGCGCCCACCATCCACACTTTATCCTCAAGAAAAAACCCGGTAAAATAAAGTGGAACAGCTTCATCATTTAACGCGAGTGAAAGTGAATAATCAAATGCGATGTTGTGTTTTTTTACCTGCATTAAAAAATCCATTACCCGGGAAACTGCTTTTTTTTCAAAAAGCTTTGTAACCGGTTTATTTACAAACTGATGCACCGGCAAGTCAAAATCATTTCGGATTATCTTTTCAATTATCCCTCTTTCGTCACAGGTAATGACGATCCCGTTCATGTATTTCTTGTTTTCCATCTTCTCAGGCTGTCAATAAGTTAGCTTCCTTCACTGCTTCGCTGGCATTGGGGGCGTAACCATCGGCACCAAAATCTGACCATCCGTCACCGAAAAAATTCAGTGCGCTCCCGCCAATCATAATCTTTACATTTTTACCGGCAGAACTATCCCTGATTTTCCGGATGGTTTCACGCAAAAGTGACCGGTGGTAGGGCATAGCTGCCGACATAGCTACCATGTGGGCCTCATTTTCATCAATGGCGTTTAGAATGCTTGCAGCTGGTGAATTGGCGCCGAGGTAGTAGGTGTCCCAGCCTTCCATCTCAAAAAAATCGGTAACCATACGGATTCCAATTTCATGCAACTCTCCTCCTACACACGCGGCTACCAACGTTTTCCCAATTCGGTTGGTTGAAAAAATATACGGATACATTTGCGCCATGATTGTCTGGGTTGAAGCTGAACAAAAATGCTCGGTTGCCACGCTTATTTCGTTGTTGAGCCACAGCCGGCCAACTTCATACTGCGATTGCTGAAAAACCTCGAGGTAAATGTCTTTTACCGGCATTTTATTTTCCACCGCATCCATAACTATTTTCGATGCTGTTCGCCGGTCGCCATCAAGCAGGGCATCGGTGTATCGTCTGGAAATTTTACCCGCTTCGGTGGAGGTGTCAATAAAACTCGATATTTCATCAAGCGGCTCGTGCATTGTTTGTATTCCTGCGTCAATGAAAGGCATAAAAACCGGATAGAATTTTTCATCGAACATCTCTTTCAACACTTCTGCTGTGCATTCAAGTGTAACTATCATCACCTCATCCGGGAAATTGAGCCCGCGAAAAAGACGTTTTACCCAGGCAACGTATTCGCAAAAAACGTCTGTATCGTCCGATACCACAGCTTCAACGAGAAACGGCAGGTGATAGCCCGCATCGCGAACGCTCAGCCTTCGCCCTTCAGAGCCAAAAGGTTTCCAGAATCCGGGTTGTCTTTCGTACTGCTTTTCAACTACCTCCTCAGCTATAACAGATTGTTTCTGTAAAACTGCATTTTCAAATTGTTTGATTAAGTCTTTCATCGCTGAATTTTTAGCTTCCTAAAGCTAAATTATTTTACTGAACTTTGCTAACACATTGGTCTTTAAAAATAAAATTCAGGTCAACCAGTCAGAATTCCCTTAATTCTTTCGCTAAACAGCTCCGAAATATTGGCAGCCCAAAACCGGCCTGTTTTTGTTAAAAACCAACTATTCTCATCTTCATCCACCAGGCCTGCATGTATCAGGTTTTCAATAATATCTCCAAAGTGTTTTTTTGTAATCCCGCTTTCATTTTTCTCCAGATGCATCCTTTCACTTAATCCAAATATTTCTCTGAGCTCCAGGAATCTTTCGTCGATAACCATTCCAATCATCGGAGCTTTTGTAAGGTTTTGACCGTTTGTAACAAACTCATTAACTGCAGTTCCCTGAAGGTACATGAAATTATGGATTCGCCCGCCGGCACCTGTTCCAAAAGCCAGCATGTCAGCATTTTGCCCGTGAGATGTAACATATTTAGCATTTCCGTATTGAACATGACCGTATTGAACCGGTGTGAACCGTTTCCATCCATTCAGTTCAGCAAGAAAGCTGTCGGCTTCCGCAAAATAATGGTACTCCTGATCTAAATTTTCAGACACCTTCAAACTGCCGGGTTTCGTAATTAGCGGATAAACGCTGCATCCGGTTATTGGTGCACCTGACAGTAGCTGCAAATCGTTTCTCCATGTTTCCATGGTTTGGCCCCGGAGCATGTAAATTAAATCGATGGCAATATTGCTGAAACCGCTTTCTTTGATGGTATCCAGAGCCCCAATTATTTTTTCGGTATTTGCTGCCCGCCCCAGATTTTTCCTGATTTCAGTATTGAAACTCTGAACGCCCAGACTTATCCGGTTAACGCCGGCTTCTTTCATATTCAAGCACAACTCAGTTGTAATTTCTGAAATGGTGGATTCAACGGTAATTTCGCAATCGGGTGTGAGCGGGTAATGTTTTTTAATGGCATGAATAATTGCGGTGAGTTGTTCAGCAGGGATAGCTGTGGGAGTGCCGCCGCCCAGGAAAACAGCTTTAAAAGGTGCTGACTGAACCCAATTTGTAGCTGAAACATTTTCGATTTGTTTTATCAGCGTTTCGCAGTAAGTTTTAACAGTTTCCTCCGAATCCATTTTTTGTTTGCTGTAAATGCAGAACGGGCAAAGGGTTTTGCAGAACGGAATGTGAACGTAAATTACCCGGTCATTGAGTGTGGTATCCTCTTGAAGAAGTGATTCCAATAGTTGGCTTCGCTCCGGTTCAGTAACAGGTTTGTATGGTAAAATGTGGCGGGCCTGATTGGCACTTCGAATCCTGCTGTCGAAAAGGTCCCAGGGTTTCGGGGGTGTAGTTACAGCATTTTTAATCTTCATAAATTTAATTTGGAATGCAAGGTATATAAAAAAGAAGAGGGCAACTCAACAGTTGCCCTCAATTTTAACCCCCAAACACACATGCAATGCAGAACGCATTGCCTTACAAACATATAAATAATTTTCGGAATTTTCAAAAATATTCCGAAAAATTATACACTACTGCAAAATTAATTACCCTTCGAACTTGTCTATCCCTGATGTTTCCATGCTGCGATCGACCTTTTTCACCAGTCCCTGCAACACTTTTCCGGGACCGATTTCGGTGAATGATGTGGCGCCGTCGGCAATCATATTTTTTACCGTTTGCGTCCATTTCACCGGAGCCGTCAGCTGGGCAATCAGGTTCTGTTTTATTTCCGAAGGATCGGTAACCGGTTGCGCGCTCACATTCTGGTAAACCGGACAAACCGGCTTTTGAATCTCGGTGGCTTCAATGGCCGCCGCCAGTTCCTCGCGGGCCGGCTCCATCAGCGAAGAGTGAAAAGCACCGCCCACCGGCAGTTTCAGTGCCCGCTTGGCGCCTTTTTCTTTGAGCAGCTCGCAGGCTTTGTCGATGCCCGGGACTGAACCCGAAATCACCAGCTGGCCGGGGCAGTTGTAGTTGGCCGCCACAACCACCTCGTCAATGGAATTGCACACCTCTTCCACAACTTCATCACCGAGGCCCACAATGGCTGCCATGGTGGATGGCTCCACCTCGCAGGCTTTCTGCATGGCCAGTGCACGTTTCGAAACCAGCTTCAGGCCGTCTTCAAACGTTAGCGCGCCGGCTGCTACCAGCGCCGAAAATTCGCCCAGCGAGTGGCCGGCCACCATGTCGGGTGCGAAATCGTTCAGCGTTTTGGCCAGCAGCACCGAGTGCAGAAAAATAGCGGGCTGCGTAACTTTGGTCTGTTTCAAATCATCGGCCGAACCTTCAAACATGCTATCGGTTATGCTGAAACCCAGAATTTTGTTGGCTTGCTCAAACAAAGCTTTGGCCGCTGCCGAGTTCTCGTATAAATCTTTCCCCATTCCAGGGTATTGTGCTCCCTGTCCGGGAAATACAAAAGCTTTCATAATTTGCTGTTTTTTAATCCGGGGCAAAGATAATGGATTTTGATAAATGGGATGGAGGGAAGAAGATTACCCGATGTGCATAACCCTGAATCCGTCGGGAGTAGCCTGTCCGACTTTGTCATTCAGGCGAGTTCAACATGGATTCATCGCTGGG
>JBNJGR010000065.1:0-12621 GCA_051747885.1 Bacteroidota bacterium
GCCGCCGGGCAAAACTGCAAAATCAGCAAAAGAATCAGTTTTGTCGTACACAATTTTGTCGTACTGCAAAATATCGCGGTAAACTTTCAGGCTCTCGTCTAGGTTTTTTACCCCGATTACAGCTCCCAGCACTCCGCCGTTTACCGATTTTTCGCGCCTGAAAACTTCGCGCTCATGCTTTACTTCCCAAAAATTTCCGAAAATGTCTTTTAGGTAGAAATGTTCATTTCCAGCAGGGTCTTTCGAAATTTTACCTAAAATATCCAGTCCTTCAGCCGAAAATTTCTGAAACGCTTTTTCAATATTGTCGGTTTTCAGTTTTCCGATGTTGATGCCCAAATCACCCAGCTGGATTTCAAAATCAGGCAGTTTCGGTTTTTTTCCTTTATGTTGCCAGATTTCGAAACCGCCACCGCCCTGCATATTGAGCGCCAGCACCGCGTGCCGTTCACGTGGTTTACCTCCTGTGTGCGGAAGCATGAGTTCTGCAGTGGCCACATCTTCAAACATACGGATATCCATGGAGAAATGCTCGCGATACCATTTCCAGGCTTCATGTAAATTTTCAACACCTACTCCCAACTGCTGAATTCCGTTAATTTTTACTGACATCTTACTTTTGATTTTGAAATTTTTTTACAAAGGTTTAACCTTTGACGACAAATAATAATAAATACGTGGAAAAAACCGGCGGATATGTACCATAATCAGTTCTGTTCCGCCAACCAGTATTTCTTTTCGTTCTTTTTTCAGTTTCCTGCAAATAACTTTTGCACTTTTCATCGCATCTTTTCCCTTTTTCAGACTCTGGTCCATTTTTCCATGAGACGAACCGTCTTTTTTAATTGCATTTACTGAAATATTTGTTTTTATGCGACCGGGAATTATAATTGAAACCCGGATGTTGTTAGCCACATTTTCGGCTCTGAGGCTTTCAAAAAAACCATGCAGTGCATGTTTTGAGGCAGAGTAAGCAGACCGGTAGGGAAATCCGAATTTTCCAACAATACTCGAAGTTACTGCTATTTGTCCGCCTCCGTTTGCAATCATAGCAGGTAAAATTGCTTTGGTAAGTGCAACAGTACCAAAAAAGTTCACTTCAAAAATTTTACGATCAACTTCCGTGGATGTTTCACTTATCAATGACCTTTGGCTGATGCCTCCAAAATGGTAAAGCGCATCAATCTTATATCCTTCTGCCAAAACTTTTTGAGCTGCCCTTACTACAGCTTCTTCATTGCCTAAATCGAAAGGAACCACTTTTGCAATACGGCCATTCTTTTGACAAAGGTTGGCCACATCATTTAATGCTTCTTCATTTCTTCCTGAAAGAATTAAATGAACCTTCTTTTTCGAAAGCTCCATGGCGGTAGCTTTCCCTATTCCCGAGGAAGCTCCTGTGATCCATATGGTTTTGTTTGAAAATTCCATAACCTGTTCGGTTCAATGCCTGCGAAGATAATATTCAAAAGCCGCAATTGAATTGTTCAGCCCATAAAAAAGTTGAATTTTTTATATCAATTCGGTTTTTATAATCAAAAATATTTTGCTTATGGCTTGGTTTGTGGTGCCTTGAAAATTACATCTGTTAATTTAAAAAGGCCATCTTTTTTAAAGACAGCCTTTTATTTCAGCTTAAAATTATTGATGTATCAGGGAAAATCTATAAAACAGTATATTTCTTAATATCCACATCGTGCATCATTTCGTAAATGGTTGCAAAAAGCCTTTCCACATTTGGTTTTGAGAAATATTCACCGTCAATTCCATAGGCTGGCCGGTGTTCTCCTGCGGGAAGGGTGTGGGGAGCAGTTTCGAGGTATTCGTAAGCTTTTTGCTCTTCCATCACTTTTTGCATCATGTAAGCCGTGGCACCACCCGGGACATCTTCATCAACAAAAACTACTTTATTGGTTTTTTTAATTGATTCCAGAATAGTATGGTTAACATCGAAAGGCATGAGTGTTTGAACGTCGATAACCTCAGCCGAAATGCCTTTCAGTTTCTGGAGCAATCCGGCAGTTTTTATTGCATGGTGGGCATTCCAGCCATAAGTTACAATTGTAACGTCGGATCCTTCCTTTAAAATTTCGGGAACCCCCATTGGCACTCTGTATTCGCCCGGATTAGCCGGCAATTTTTCTTTTACATTGTATCCTTTCAGCGGCTCAATTACAAGGGCCGGATCGTTGGCTTCGACCAGTGTGTTGTACATTCCGGCGGCCTGCGTCATGTTGCGCGGCACACAAAGGTGAACACCCCGAATAGAGCCAAGCAGCATTTGCATGGGTGATCCGGCATGCCACATTCCCTGCAACTGATGACCACGAGTGCGGACGATTACCGGAGCCGCCTGTTTACCTTTGGTGCGGTATTGCAGCGTGGCCAAATCGTCGCTTAGTGTGGAGTGCGCATAAATCAGGTAATCGAGGTACTGGATTTCAGCAATGGGGCGGAACCCGCGCATGGCTAATCCAACGCCCTGGCCGATTATTGTTGTTTCCCTGATTCCGGCATCGGAAACACGGTGGGCGCCGTATTTCTTCTGCATGCCTTTCATTCCCTGGTTTACGTCACCCAGCATCCCGGTATCCTGACCAAAAGTTACCAGGTTCGGGTATTTTTGGAACAGCACGTTAAAATTGGAATTGATAATTTCAGCACCGTTGACTTCCTCTGAATTGTCATCGTATTTAACGGGTGATGAGGTAACTTTTACTGCAGAATCCTGATTTTCGCGGGTTAACTGCCGGCTGTAAAAATCGAAACTTTGTCCTTCAAATTCAGCTATCCATTTCCTTAGCTTTTCTCTTTCATTATTTAGCTTTTCGTTTCCATGTAGCTCGAAAAACAGTCGTTTGGCATAAGTTAAATATTTTCTGCGTGTGGGAAATATTCTTTGTTTTACCTCTTCCAAATCATCCAGTTTATCTATTTCACCGTCTGAAAGGTTTTTTACATTTTGAACTATTTTTTCAAGTTCGGGAGAACTGGCATGAACACCTGATGTGTAATTTTCCCAGGCTTTTTGTTTGGCTTCTTTGGCTTTTTTTAGCGCTTCTTTTTCAATTTCAGTAATGGTTTCCACATCTGCTTTTCCCGATTCAAGCAACCATTTCCGGAACTGGTTGAGCCCGTCATACTCTTTTTCCCATTCCAGCCGCTCTTTGCTCTTGTAGCGTTCGTGCGAACCAGAGGTTGAATGGCCCTGTGGCTGAGTGAGCTCCTGAATGTGAAACAGTACTGGAACCTGCTCTTTGCGGCAGTAATCAATTCCTTCCGAGAAAGTATCCACCAGGGCCGGATAATCCCAGCCTTTGCAGGTAAATATTTTTATTCCGTTTGTATTTTTTTCTTTCTGAAAACCTTTCAATGCTTCAGAAATACTTGCTTTGGCGGTTTGCAGTTCCACCGGAACGCTGATGCCATAACCATCATCGTAAACTGCAACAGCCATTGGCACCTGCATAACCGCAGCTGCATTGATGGTTTCAAAAAACATCCCCTCCGAAGTACTGGCATCCCCAATGCTTCCAAAAGCGACTTCATTGCCGGTCACATTGTTTTTCAGGTGCTTTTTCATTTCGGGATTTTCCCTGACTATTTTTGAAGCCTGCGCCAAACCGAGAAGACGGGGCATTTGCCCCCCGGTTGAAGAGATGTCAGCAGCCGAGTTATACTTTTCTGCCAGGTTTTTAATTTCGCCGTTTTCATCGATGTTGGATGTGGAAAAGTGATTGTTGAAATTTCGTCCCCCGGTTGAGGGGTTCATTTCATCATCGGTATCGCCGTAAATCATGGCGAAAAATTCTTCGGGTTTCAGCAATCCAAGTGCCAGCATAAAAGTCTGGTCGCGGTAGTAACCCGAGCGCCAGTCGCCTTTTTTAAAGGCTTTGGCATAAGCCAGTTGAACAATCTCTTTGCCATCGCCGAATATTCCGAAGTGTGCCCTTCCGTTGTGAACTTCGCGACGCCCCAGAATACTTAGTTGCCGGCTTAAATTAGCCAGATAGTAGTCTTTTAGCGCAGCTCCGGTAGTGGTTTGGGCTGTTGTGGTAATTTCTGGTTTTTCCAAGTACATACTTTTAAAATTTCAGACAATTAAGTCTTGTAATTGCTAAAATAACATTCCGTAAAAGGATTTGTTTAAATGTTGTTATGGCCTTTGCAGGAATGAGTGCAACTCTAATAACAATCAACATTAGCGAGATCGATTGTGCAGAGAAGACGGTGTTCATCATCATTGAGAAAATTCGACTCACGCTGGAGTCGCACGGGCCTTGTGCTATGGATTTTATTTCTATAAACATGGTATCCCTCCGGGATTAAAGAGCTTGCAACCAGACCTCAGCGAGGTCACATGTATATAGCAGAGGCGAAACATCGAAGGAAACGACCTCAGAGAGGTCAAATGTTTATAGCAACAACCGCAACAACAATGAAAACGACCTCAGCGAGGTCGAATATGTATATAGAAAAAAGGCATTCATCAATGAGAAAATACGACTCCGGAGTCGCATGTAATTTGTGCTTCGCATTTTCGATAAACATTTGAACCCTCCGGGTTCCGGCCCTTCAAACAATTTTCAATAAACATGCAATCCCCGCCTGATAAGTCGGAAAGGTCACCGGGATTTAAGAGTCTGCACCTGACCTAAGCGAGTTGAAACGAAGTGAAAATCTTGATTACCCGAGGACGAAAGTGTAAAGAAATTCTTTATTTTAGAAATCTGAATCAAAATGCGAAACCATGTGTAAATCCTGTTTTGTCAAAAATGCAATGCTGTTAGTGCTTTTATCTTTTTTTAGTCAGTCAGTATTTTCTATCGAATTTTATGTGGCACCTGACGGGAACGATGAAAATTCAGGAACCCGGCAAAGGCCTTTCCAAACGGTAGCCAGGGCAGTGACGGCAGCTCAGGAATTTTTTCAGCAAAACAAAAATGATGAGTGTTTTATCTGGCTGTATCCCGGAAACTATTTTATCACAAATCCATTGGAATTGAATTCTGCTAAATTGAAAATCGGTAACGGCCATTTATATTTTTGGTCGGTTGCAGAAGAGGAAAAACCACTGATTTCCGGAGGAAAAAATGTGACAGGCTGGATTGAAAACTCAGAGGGACTGTGGGAAGCAAAGATTTCAGGTCCGGAAAAAATCAGGGAACTTTTTATGGATAGAAAACGCCTGACCCCTGCCCGGCATCCGAATAACGATTACCTGAGAGTGAAAAAAGTAGGAGATGACCGTCGCACTTACTTTTATTTTGAGGAAGGAGACTTTCCTGTTCCTGAAAAATCGGATTCTCCGGAGTTGGTTTTGCTGCACGACTGGTCAATTTCACGTATTCAGGTGAAAGAAATTGATGAGGTTGAAAATAAACTAACCGCCGTGGATTCAATCGGTGCCCGCAGTCCGTCGTTTTTTAACCTCGATAACTGGGAACCTGATCCGCGCTATTATCTCGAAAATTCATTTCAATTTCTGGACTGCGATTATGAATGGTATTTTGACGAAAAATCCCAAAAAATTTTCCTGCAACTTCCTGATTCGCTAAACCCGAACGATTTGGAAATATTTGTACCGGTATCCGAAGGAATTGTAAAAATGACGGGAAATGAAAATGAGCCTTTGAAAAACGTTCATTTTGAAGGTATTTCATTTAAACACAGCGAATGGCAGATTCCTGAAAAAGGATACGCCGGTGTGCAGGCTTGTCATTTTGACGGGCATTCTTCACAAATGGGGTGGTCGGTGGTTCCTGCTGCTGTAAAAGCAGTCTGGACCGAAAACTGTAGCTTCAGCAATTGCACTTTTGAAAATTTGGGTGGTTCCGGAGTTTGGTTTGGCACCGGCTCAAAAAATTGCCGCATCGACAATTCTTCTTTTTTTGATATTTCGGGGAATGGCATCATGATTGGCGAAGGCCGCGACCGAAAAATTGACGACGAAACATGGTACGAAGCAGCACCGGAACAGGTGGCGTTCGGGAATTCAATTTCGAACTGTAAAATAAAAGATTGCGGCGCACAGTTTTTTGGTGCCGTGGGAATCTGGTGTGGTTTGACCGCAGAAACCTCCATCCGGAACAGTGAAATTTATGACTTGCCCTACACGGGAGTTTCGATTGGCTGGATGTGGAATCCGCAACCCACGCCCTGCCGCGACAATACAATAGAGGGCAATCACATTCATCATATTATGCAAATACTAAGCGACGGCGGCGGAATTTACATGCTTGGACTGCAACCGGGAAGTAAACTGATTCGAAATCACATTCATGATGTACAAATAAATGCCGGTCGTGCCGAAAGCAACGGGATGTTTTTGGATGAGGGAACAACAGACGTTGTTGTGGCCGAAAACCTGATTTACAACATCGCCAAATCTCCGCTGCGTTTTCACAGGGCCACCACCAACCTGGTTAAAAATAATTACCTGTTTTGCACCGAAGATAATCCTCCTATTCGCTACAACACAACCGATGAAGCAGACATAAAAAAAGTGAAAAATAAAGTGTATCATCAGGAGGATAAGAATTACCAGGAAGCATTGGATAAAGCGATTGAGAAATGGAAATAATATGCTTTTTAATTATATTTGATGTATGGAAAAGGCGAAAAGGAAAATACTAAAACAGATAAAAAAGATTGTAAAAGAAAGGGAGCCTTCTGCAAAAATTTATCTGTATGGTTCCAGATCGCGCGGAACAGAAACGCATGAATCGGATTGGGATTTATTGATTTTGCTGGATAAGGACAACATTACTTCCGAAGAGGAAAGAAAAGTAACATATCCTTTGTTTGATCTTGAATTCGATACAGGAGAAGTAATTAGTCCTATGGTTTACAGTGAAAAAGAATGGAAAACCAAATACCGGATTACTCCTTTTTACCAAAATGTAATGAAAGAAGGTATTTTGTTATGACCGAATTTCAGCCTGAAGATTAGAAGAAAAGGCATGAGATTTATTCATTCACATGCCTTTTCTTTTTATCATAACTCAAAACACCGGCTGAATCGTAAATCCAAATTCATAATCTTTTGCCGGAACAGAGTATTGCGGGTAAGGCCGTGCACCCCAGGAATTATCGCCGGCCACGCCCATCATTTTCAGGTCGCAGTTTACAAACACCCCGTCTTTTTTAACAATGTCGCTGGTGTGGCGGAAATCGTCGCCATCAATCATATCGAAATCATCGATGGGATTGTGCAGAGCCGAAAAACCTACCAGCGGTTCCCCCGAAACGCGGATTCCCACGCCGTTTTTGTTGCGCAGTTCAAACCAGCGTACATCGGTTTTGTAGCCGTTTTCCTGCGGCCGAACATATTCAAAATACTGATCGGCCACTTTTCCTGTATATTTTCCAACAAAAGAACTCCGGTTTCGGTCCACATAATTTTCGTGTGGTCCGCGGCCAAAATATTTCAGGTTGTCGAAATTCACCGGCAGTTCCCATTTCAGGCCAAAACGCGGCAGGTCGGGCAGTTCGTTTTCTTCCGTTTCCAGTTGGGTGTTCACATCAATGGTTCCGTCGCCCAGAATGGTGTAGGTTACCGATTGTTCTGAATTTACTTTTTCGTGGTTGAATTGAGCTGCAATTATTACTTCCCCCGATTCGGGCTGCGAACTTTTAACAGAAGATGGTGCGGCTTCGTTGGTCACTTCGCGCCAAATTCCCAAACGGCCCAACATATTGCTGCCCTTGTCATTATCGTTTGGCGGGCGCCAGAAATTTACCTGCGGCCCTTTTTGCAGCAGTTCCATTCCGTTAATTTCGTAAGAAGCCAAAGTCCCGGCAACTTTATCAAACTGGATGATGAAATTAATGCCGGTAACTTCCAGCATGTTTGCGGTTTCAGTCAGTTGAAGTGCATCGAAATTCGGTGCTATCTTTTCCTCGGGAATATACATGTCGAATTTGAACTGGTCATGCGCCACTTCAAAACCTGCCGGACGGAATGGTTTGTCTTTTTTTAGTTTCACCGAGAAGTCGATGAAATATTCCACACCGGGTTGAGGAGTGAAATTGGGGAATGGACTGTTAATAATTCTGCTTGTTTGTGGTTCCAGGTTGAAATTCTCCATTACTCCGGAGTACATCTTATTCCCATTCCCTGATACGGTCCAGCCGATTTCATAATCGTTCAGGTCAGTAAAATCGTGGAAATTATAAATTTTATATCCGGTCTGAACTTCTTCAAAACGCACATATTGATAGGCATATTTCACTTCCTTCATTGCCGGGTGAGGTGTCAGGTCGGCTGAAATAATACCGTTACATACAAAATTTTCGTCGCTGGGCATTCCATCGCCGTAATCACCACCGTAAGCCCAGAACTCGTTTCCGTTCTCGTCGGTTTTTACCAGTGCCTGGTCAATCCAGTCCCAGATGTAGCCACCTTGCAACTGGTCATTTCCTTCGCGGTAAATCACTTCCCACAAATCCACCAGGTTGCCGTTGCTGTTACCCATTGCGTGTGAATACTCGCTGGCAATCATGGTTTTTGGACGCCGTTCTGAAGCATAATTTTCCAGTGTTCTTACACCCGGGTATTGCGGGCAGAAAATATCGGTGTTGTCGCCTATGATGGCGCGCTCGTAGTGAATGGGCCGCGACGGGTCATGGTCTTTAATGGCGTTGTAACCGGCAGTGAAAACAACGCCGTCTCCGGCTTCGTTACCCATCGACCAAACTACCACAGAAGGATGGTTTTTAGTGCGTTCCACCATGCGCATCATGCGGTCGACATGTGCAGCTGTCCATTCCGGCTTTTTCGCCAGCGAATGGTCGCCGTAGTACATGCCATGCGATTCGATGTTGGCTTCGTCGGTTACATACAGCCCGTACTCGTCGCACAGCTCGTAAAAACGTTCATGAGCCGGGTAGTGGCTGTTACGCACCGCGTTAATGTTGTGTTGTTTCATCAGCTTGATTTCTTCAATCATCTGTTCTTCCGAAATAACATGACCGGTGTACTGGTTGTGTTCGTGGCGGTTGACGCCTTTAATCAAAACCGGTACTCCGTTCACCGTAAAAAGCGTGTCAATGATTTCAATTTCCCTGAAACCGATGCGATGGCTCACCGTTTCAACGGTTTCTTCATTTTCATTTTTCAGAATAATTACGAGTGTATAGAGATTGGGCGTTTCGGCTGTCCATTTTTTCGGGTTGCTGATTTCTTTTGAAAATGAAAGTTGCAATTCTTCTTGCCGGTTAATGTTTGCATCCTGCGATTCTTCTGTAACCAATTCGAGGTTTTCATCGAAAAGCTGAAATGCAACCTGGTAATTCCCGGAACGTAACCGGTTGGTAAGATTTTTTAAGTCCACTTCCAGTTGCAGGTTCGCATCTTTGTATTCCGCATCAAGGTCGGTTTTCACAAAGAAATCGCGAATGCGCACTTTGGGTGAAGAGTAAAGGAACACGTCGCGCTCTATTCCACTGATTCTCCAGAAATCCTGGCACTCCAGGTACGAACCGTCGGACCAGCGGAATACTTCAGCTGCCAGTACATTTTCTCCCTCCTTTAAATAATCAGTAATATCCCACTCGGCAGGAGTTTTGCTGCCCTGGCTGTAACCAACCTTTTGTCCGTTTACATACAGATAGAAAGCCGATTTTACAGCGCCAAACTGAATAAAAACCTGCCGTCCGTCCCAGCTTTCAGGAACAGTAAAAGTGCGCCGGTACGATCCAACAGGATTGTAGTCATCAGGTACATTTCCGGGATTTGCCGGATAAATGTCGTCAACGAACTCAATCTCATCCGAAACCGGGGCTTTGTAGTCGGCAAATTCGTACTGGTGATTTACGTAAATGGGAATTCCGTATCCCTGAATTTCCCAATTGGATGGCACCGGAATTTCATCCCAGTCTGAAACATCGTAGTCGGGTTTATAAAAATTAACCGGCCGGTCGGTGGGCTTGCGCACCCAGTTGAATTTCCAGTTGCCGTTCAGGCTTTTGTAAAAAACCGACTGTTTTTTATCCAGATTGAGGGCTTCGTCCACGCTGCGGAAGGGAATGAAATATGTCCGTGGTTTCTCTTTGTTCTGGTTAAACATAGCCGGGTTTTCCCAATCGGGGATTTTTTCCTGGGCCATTGCGGGAAGTGTTCCAAACGCAAGCGTGATGATTAACCACGCGATAAGTTGTAATTTTTTCATCGGTTTAAAATTTATTTCAGAAAAACATAAAACGTTCTTAATTTTTTTCAAAAGTAATTTTTTTAGGGAATTCATTATTAGCCCGAGGTATTTTTTTGCTAAAATTAATTGTATTTTGGGATTTTGAAGTTAAAAAACACTGAATTATGAAGGCAGCAGTTCTTGAATCTTACAACCGATTTGTATGGAAAGAAGTTGAAACCCCGAAAGTTAAATCAGGCGAAGTGTTGGTGCGCATTAAATTTGCAAGTATCTGCGGAACCGATATGCATATTTTCCCCGGTGATTTTCATCCGCGAACACCGGTTCCGTTTATTCCCGGGCATGAAGTGGGTGGAATTATAGCCGAAGTGGGGGAAGGAGTCTCCGGGTTTGAAAAAGGAGAAAAAGTAGCCATCGACCCGATAATCTGGTGCGGCGAGTGTTCCGCCTGCAAGCGGGGCCATTATCCGGCTTGCACCAGCCTGAAATTACTGGGAGTGGATATGGACGGCGGTTTTGCGGAATACATTTCTGTTCCGCCGTACATGCTTTTTAAAGCAGCACCACACTTGCCTGATGAGCATGTCGCGCTTGTTGAAATTTACGGAATCGGGTTTCATGCCAATAACCGCGCAAAAACCAGTGAAGGAGATGTGCTGGCTATTTGGGGAGCCGGAAGGGTAGGTCAGGTCATTTTGCAAGCTGCCCGCACCAAAACGAAGGGAACTATTTTCATGATTGATCCGCTGGAAAACCGTTTGGAAATTGCTGAAAAATATTATGAAAATGTTATCGGGATTAATCCTGAAAAAGAAAATCCGGTTGATGTCATTAAAAAACATACCGGTGGAAATGGAGTGGACATTGCATTTGAGGCAGTTGGCCATGCCGAAGAAATTGAAGGAATTCATCACCCGGTTCGGAGTGCAATACAAAGTTTGCGCGGTGGCGGAAAAGTTTGTGTGCTGGGATTGAGCGACGAACCGGCACCTGTTGTTTTTAAGGAGCTCATTTGGAAAGAAGGCCAGATTATCACTTCGCGTGTCAGTCATGGTGAATTTTCTGAAGTGCTTGAGCATCTGAATGCCGGAAATCTGCAACCCGATGCACTGATTTCGAAAGTAATGCCTGGTTCACAAATTCAGCAGGCATTTGAGCTGCTTCAGAAAGAGAAAGAAAAATATTTGAAGGTGTTGCTTGATTTTCAGTAAAAAGCTGGCTTTAAACCAAACCTATGAAAAACAACACTGATCCTTACATTCGAACCAAAGAGGGAATCAAAGAGGCGCCCACCACTTTTTTCGGCAAGCTAAAATACCTGGGGCCGGGATTCATTCTTTCGGCTTCAGTGGTTGGTTCGGGCGAACTAATTTCAACAACCACACTCGGCGCAAAGGCAGGTTTTGTAACACTTTGGGTAATTTTGGTCAGTTGCGCGGTGAAAGTGGCTATTCAGCTCGAATTTGGCAAACAAGCCATTCGCACCGGCGAAACGGTAATGACATCGCTCAACCGGCTGGGAGGCCCGCGTTTCGGAAAGAAAAATGCCAACTGGAGTTTGTGGACCTGGCTTTTTTTATGGTTGTTCAAGCCGCTTCAACTGGGTGGAATTATTGGTGGAGTGGCCATCATTCTCAACATGGCGTTCCCTGCGGTAAGTATAACCTGGTTCGCTGTAATTACCGGAATTATTGTGGCTTCAATGGTGTTTAAGGGCTACTACTTTTTTATTGAGAAGTTTTCGGTAATAATGATGATGTTGTTTACAGTATTTACAATTGTAGCCGTTTTTATGATTCAGAAAACAGGTTTTGCTTTTTCAACAGATGATGTAATCGAAGGAATACGTTTTAAACTGCCTCCAGCAGCCATAGGTTTTGCTATTGCAGCTTTTGGATTAACCGGTGTTGGCGGCGATGAAATTGTGGCCTACAACTACTGGTGCCTCGAAAAAGGATATGCCCGTTTTACCGGCCCGCATGATAATACCGACGAATGGCGACAGCGTGCTAAAGGCTGGATAAAAGTGATGAATCTCGATGCCATACTCTCCATGGTAGTTTATACATTGGTGACCGCAGCCTTTTATTTGCTCGGAGCTTCAGTATTGTATAAAAGTGGCGACATTCCCCGCGGATTTGAAATGATTGAATCGCTGTCTCGTATGTACACCGGAGCTTACGGCGATTGGGCTAAAAATTTCTTTCTTTTCGGCTCATTTATCGTGCTTTTTTCCACTATGTTTTCGGCCCTAGCTGCACGCACCCGGATTTTTGCTGACTTGTTCGGGCAGCTGGGCTGGATTGATTTTTTTGATAGAAAACAGCGCAAAAATACGATTGCTGCACTTGCCTGGGTTTTTCCGCTCTTGTGGATTATTGCGCTGGTGTGGGTTAAACTTCCGGTTTTAATGGTTACCATCGGAGGGATTATCACTTTTTTCATGTTACTGATAATTGTATATGCC
>JBNJGR010000066.1:0-12484 GCA_051747885.1 Bacteroidota bacterium
GGAAAGCATCTTCTGTATTTATGATTGGTTTTGTGTTTAGGGGTTTGTAAATCATCAATCATCTTCAAAAAGCGTCCATAGCTTTCCCCTTCCTTTTTTTACCCGCGAGGGTATTTTTTTTGCCCTAAACTTTCTTCATTATCATTATCTTTGGCCGCACTGATTTAGATTTTATGATTTCATTAAACAAGATAAATGTAAGTTTTGGTGGTTTCGATTTGTTGCAGGACTGCAATTTTTTGATTCAGCCCGATGACCGTATTGGGCTGATTGGGAAAAACGGCGCGGGGAAAACCACGCTGCTTAAACTAATTGCCGGAACACTTGAGCCCAGTTCGGGAAAAGTAAGTTTGCCTAAAGACACTACAATTGGTTACCTCCCGCAGGAAATGAAGTTAACCGATAATAAAAACTTGCTTGATGAAACCATGCTGGCTTTCGATAAAATAATTAAGGTTGAAGAAAAGATTGCAACGTTAAACAACCAAATTTCTTCAGAAACTGATTTTCATTCTGATGGCTACCTGAAAAAACTGGATCATTTATCGGAGTTGAACGAGCGCTATTCAATTCTTGGCGGTGATAATTACCGGGCAGAAATGGAACAAACCCTCCTGGGGTTAGGGTTTGAGCGAACTGATTTTAACCGGCCGACCTCAGAATTCAGCGGAGGTTGGCGAATGCGTGTTGAACTGGCTAAACTGCTGTTGAAAAAGCCGGATTTGATTTTGCTGGATGAACCCACCAACCACCTCGATATAGAATCGATTCAGTGGCTTGAAAACTTTTTGAAAAACTATAATGGGTCGGTGGTTTTAGTTTCGCACGACAAAGCGTTTCTCGATGCAGTTTGTAACCGTACCCTTGAAATTTCACTGGGGAAAATTACCGATCAGAAAATGAAGTATTCTGAGTTTGTGGAATGGAAAAAAGAACAGCGTGAAGTTCAGCTGGCATCGTACCGCAACCAGCAAAAAATGATTGAGGATACTGAAAAGTTTATCGAGCGTTTCAGGTATAAAGCTACCAAAGCCGTGCAGGTGCAATCACGCATTAAGCATCTTGAAAAATTAGACCGGATTGAAATGGCGGAGGAAGACAAATCGGAGATAAATATTAAGTTTCCCCCTGCACCTCGTTCCGGAAAAGTTGTGATCGAAGCCAAAGGTATTGGTAAAAGTTATGGCGAAAATCTGGTGCTGAATGATATTGATTTGACTGTTGAGAATGGAGATAAAATTGCTTTTGTGGGCCGCAACGGAGAAGGAAAAACCACCCTTGTCCGTGTTATTCTGAATGAAATTGAACACGAGGGGTTTTTAAAACTCGGACATAACGTAAAGGTGGGGTATTTTGCACAAAATCAGGCCCAACTTTTAAATGAAAATCTCACTGTTCTTGAAACAATAGATGAAATTGCAACCGGCGATGTAAGGACTAAGATTCGTGATATTTTGGGCGCATTCCTTTTTTCGGGCGAAGATGTGGAGAAGAAAGTAAAAGTGCTGAGCGGTGGTGAGAAATCCCGACTGGCCATGATTCGGCTTTTGCTTGAACCTGTGAACCTGCTTGTTCTCGATGAGCCCACCAATCACCTCGATATGCAATCGAAAGAAATTCTGAAAAATGCGCTGATCCATTTTTCCGGAACAATAATAGTGGTTTCACATGATCGTGAATTTCTCGATGGAATGGTTGATTGTGTTTTTGAATTCCGGAATAAAAAAATAAAGCAACACCTTGGCGGCATTTACGAGTTCCTGCAGAAAAAGAAAATGGAATCTTTAAAAGAACTGGAAGCAGCTGGTAAAAAAAATCAGGCGAAAAAGAATATTACCACCAAGGCAGATGCTGATAATCAGGATTTAAGCTTTGAAGAACGCAAGGAAGTCTCGAAATCGATTACCCGTTTCGAAAAGAAAGTTGAAAAAACAGAAGAAGAAATTGAAAAGCTGGAAACCGAAATTTCTGAGATGGATGAGCTGTTATCATCTTCCGAAGTGGTTAATGATAATTTGGTATTTAAAAAATACGACGAACTGAAAGCCACACTCGATGAGACGCTAAAAAGGTGGGAAAGGGAGCATGAAGAACTGGAAAACTGGAAAAAGAAAAAATACTGGTAATGAATAAAGACGATTTTATTTTTGGAACGAGGGCTGTTATCGAGGCCATAAAAAACGGCCGGCCTGTTGAAAGAGTTTTGATTAAAAAAGGGCTTGAAAATGACCTGTTTCGCCAACTTTTTGATTTGGTGAAGGAGAATAATATTCCTTTCCAGTTTGTGCCGTTAGAAAAAATAAATCGCGTTACCCGGAAAAATCATCAGGGCGTTTTGGCATTTGTTTCGGCAGTTGAATTTGCTGATATTGAGATGGTCGTACCCGGTTTGTTTGAGTTGGGTGTTGAACCGTTAGTACTTATACTCGACCAGGTTACTGATGTAAGAAATTTTGGCGCTATTGTGCGAACTGCCGAATGTGGTGGTGTGCATGCAATTGTAATTCCGGAAAAAGGAATGGCGCAGATTGGTTCCGATGCCGTAAAAACCTCGGCGGGTGCCCTGCATTCAATCCCCATTTGTCGGTCTTCAAGTTTAGCTTCAGTAATTAATTTTCTGAAGGATTCAGGAATGAAAGTGGTAGCATCAACCGAGAAAGCAGAAAAAAAATATACCGAGGCAAAAATGAATGTACCACTTACTTTGTTAATGGGAGCTGAAGATACTGGCATTTCTCCCGCAATATTAAAACTGGCTGACGAGCAGGTAAAAATTCCGCTATTTGGAAATATTGAGTCGCTGAATGTTTCGGTTGCTGCAGGTTTAATGATTTACGAGGCAGTTCGCCAGCGGGGTTAACTGTTTACGGGAATGGTCCTTTTGAAAGACTCTTCGAGCGAAATAAAAGTTTCGGTACTCGCAATGCCGGGTATTTTTTGAATCTGGCTGCTCAAAACCTTCTTCAAATGTTCATTGTCCTTGGCATAAACCTTTATAAAAATTGCGTATTGCCCTGTGGTGTAATGGCATTCAACAATTTCAGGAATCAGCTTGAGTTTTTCAACCACTTCTGAAAAAAGTCCGCCTTTGTCGAGAAAGATACCGATGTAACAGCAGGTTTTAAAATCAACTTTATTAGGATTTATATAATACCCGGAGCCAATAATCACTTTCAGATCAATCATGCGGTTTACCCGCTGATGTACAGCTGCCCGTGAAACGCCTACTTCTTTGGCAACATCTTTAAAAGGGATGCGTGCATTTTGGGTTATACTATTCAAAATTTTTAGGTCAACGTCGTCTAAGTTATTCCTGAGTGTCATTTTTTACAGTTTCTATCAAATTTAGAAAAAAATTAAAAAATAGATGAAAAAAAAAGCCGGATTAGTACCGGCTCATATTGTTTATTTTATTGGTACCTGCCGCTTAAAATCCATTTCGAGCGACATAAATGTTTCGGTTCGGGCAATTCCTTCAATATCTTGAAGGTAATTGTCGATAATCTGTTTTAAGTGTTTATTGGTTTTGGTTTGTATCTTTATGAATATGGCATACTGGCCGGTTGTGAAATGGCATTCTACAACCTCCGGTATTTCTCTCAAAGCTTCTACAACCTGTTTGTGGAATTTGGCTTTTTCAAGATGTATGCCCATATAAGCACAGGTGTTGTACCCTAATTTTTGCGGGGTTACAATAAATTCGCTTCCCGAAACAACTCCAATATTTTGCAACCGTTGCACCCGTTGGTGTATGGCTGCACCTGAAACACCGCATTCTCTGGCTACCTCCAGGAAAGGTATTCGTGCGTTTTTGGTGATAAGTTTCAGAATTTTTTCGTCCAGCTGGTCAATATCGGCAGCATGATCGAGGTAATCTGGTGTATTCATTTTTTATTTTTCACTTTTAAAGTTTCAATTTATAAAACAAATGTATCAAATTTTTATGATTGCTAAATAATCATGTTAAATAACATGGCAATTATAACGAATCGTTAGAAACAAGTTTTGATTATACAATAACTTCTAAAGTTATTGATGCTCAGGTTTTTTTGAAATTGCCCTTGTAATATCGTTTCCGGTAGGTTCCTGAAATACGCGCAGTTCAAACTCCGGCACAACAGCTAAAATATGATCGAAAATATCGGCTTGTACGGCCTCGTAACGCGGCCATGCCTGTTCTTTTGAAAAAGCGTAAATTTCAATGGGCAGGCCTTTGCCTGAAGGGTGTAGCTGGCGTACCATAAAAATCATATCGTGGTTCACCTTTTGGTTTTGCGCCAGGTACTTTTCAAGGTATTTTCTGAACACGCCCACATTGGTTTGCCGGCGTCCGCTGATAACATCTTCATCAGAAATATTATGCTTTTTATTGTAGTTTTCAATTTCTTTTTCTTTTTCAATAACGTAATCGCGGATGAAGTGAAATTTTTGGAAGCGGTTCAGCATTGCCGAATCACAAAATTTAATGGTCGTCATATCAATTGTAACCGCTCTTTTTATGCGTCTTCCACCCGATTCTTCCATTCCTTTCCAGTTGATGAATGATTCGGAAACCATAGCATAAGTTGGAATGGTAGAGATGGTTTGGTCCCAGTTGCGTACTTTAATAGTATTGAGCGTAATGTCGATTACAGGTCCGTCGGCACCCCGGCTTTGCATTTCAACCCAGTCGCCAATTTGCACCATATTGTTTGCCGAAAGCTGAATGGAAGCTACAAAGCCTAATATGGTGTCTTTAAAAATCAGCAGCAGGACAGCTGCCATTGCACCTAACCCTGCAATCAGCCCGGTTGGGTCGCGTCCCAGCAGAATAGCAACTACCATTATTCCCGAAAGGAAGAAAACAAGAATTTTAAAAAGCTGGATGTAGCCTTTTATGGGTCTGTTTTTCGAATAGGGGGTAGTATTGTAAATATCGAGGCCGGCATTTAATAGTGCGTTTGATACAAATATTACAATGAACACAAAATATACCTGTGCCAGTTTTGCAAGGAAACCAGCCAGCGAAAAATAGTAATCTTGTGAAAGTGTATTTAAAGCCGAATCGCTTAGTTCACTTAATTCCTGTGGAATGTTTGGGTACGAAAAGCCCGAGGTGGAATAAAGGATAATAGCAGGTACCAAATGGGCTAAACCGCTGAATACTCTTCTTTTCACTAAAATATCATCCCAGGTGGTTTTGGTACGTTTGGCAATGCGCGACATTATCCGTATTAAAATTTGACGGGTGATAAAATGCCCCAGCCAGGCTACAATTATTATTAACACGAGTGTTGCAAATGCCGCGCCCGGTTTGGCCAGCGATTCAAGCCCGTTGACTTCGCGAATAGTTTCGAGGAGAAATTTATAGACAGATGTCATAATCCGGTTTTGATGTTATTATTAAATTTAGCCAAAAATAATAAATGCTGCGAATATGAAAATGAACTTAATTTTAATAATCCTTTTTTTTCCTTTTCTTTCACCAGGGCAAGTTGATTTTGATGATTTTTTTACGGAGAATGCATTGCGTTTCGATTTTTTACTGGGAGGAAACGCCAAAGATGTGATTGTATATCCGCAGCAGATAAAACAGGAACCCCACTGGGCAGGCTCAAAAATCAATGTAACTGATACATTTGATTTTGGAACCTACCGGTTCAGGGTTTTTGATGTAAAAACCGGAAACCTGATTTTTTCAAAAGGTTTCAGTACTCTTTTTCAGGAATGGCAAACCACTGCCGAAGCCAAAGAAAAAGACCGGACTTTTTATCAGGCAGCAATTTTCCCTTTTCCCAAAAACAAGGTCTGGCTCGAAATTGATGCCCGCCAGTGGGAAGGTGATTTTAAAACTATATACCGAACTGAAATTGATCCGGAAGACTATTTTATTCTGAAAGAGAAACCGGCCTCTTTTCAAACGATTGATATTCTTGAAAACGGCCAGCCTGAAAATAAAGTCGATGTGGTTATTCTGCCCGAAGGATATACCAGCTCGGAAATGGAAAAGTTTTTGGAAGATGCCCGGCGGGTGACTGGTTATTTATTTGAAGAAGAACCGTTTAAGTCGGAAAAGGATAATTTTAATGTCCGGGCTGTTTTAACACCGTCAGAAGATTCGGGGACTGATATTCCGGGTGAAAATATTTACCGCAACACGTTTTACAATTCAACCTTTTATACATTTAATGTGCCGCGTTACCTTACAACCAGTGACATGAAAACCATTTACGATGCTGCGGCGAATGTTCCTTACGATCATATCTATATTCTGGTAAATACTGAGCGGTACGGCGGCGGCGGATTCTATAATTTTCTCAATGTTTGCTCATCCGATAACCAATTGACCAAACAGGTTTTTGTTCATGAATTCGGGCACGGTTTTGCCGGGCTGGCCGATGAATACTACTCCTCGGACGTTGCCTACGAAGATTTCTACAATCTCGAAATTGAACCCTGGGAGCGGAATATTACCACGTTGGTTCAGTTTGATAAGAAGTGGAAAGACATGTTGGCGGATAACGTTCCGATTCCCACTCCCCGAAAAGCAAAATACAATAAAACAGTTGGTGTTTTTGAAGGAGGTGGTTACATGGCCGAAGGAATCTACAGTCCGGTAATGGATTGCCGGATGAAAAGTAATACTGCCAAAGAGTTTTGCCCCGTTTGCCAGTTGGCCATCCGGGAGGTGATAAGATTTTACTGCGAATAAAAAAAGCGAACCCATTTCGATCCGCTTTTTTAAAACCAGCTATAATTTAAGGTTATTCCTTTTTTGCCAGTGAATTGGTAATAAAGTGGGCAACAATTAATCCCAGTCCTCCGAAAAAGAGGATCATGGTGAAAAATGCAGCAACTTCGCTGATTACTGTTGAAAGTGCATAACCGGTAATTACTCCAACTGCCAGTGCAATTAAAAATATACCCCATTTTAAAAGCGCATATTTTGAAGCAGGTTTTTTAAAAATGCTGGCATCGGCTCCTTTTTCTATTAAAGCGAGACGTTCTTTAGTTCGCGTTGTCCAGTAAACATATACAATGGCAAAAATCGCGAGAAAAAATGCTATCGGTACAAAAATTCCTTCCATGACATTTAATTTTAAAAGTTTTCAATTTTTATTTCTGTCCTTTTGACGCAGCTTTATTTGGCCGGTTACACTTTTATTTACACTTTCTTTTGAATAAATTTGTAACCAGAAAAAACTTTTTTCGTCAAAGTACCAGAAACGATGAATAAAAAAGACGATAGTTATTATATTGAAAAAGTATTGGGCGGAGAAACCAATTATTTTTCTTATATCGTTGAGAAGTATCAGGATATCGTTTTTTCCATCGCTTTAAAAGTTCTTAGAAATCGTGAAGATGCCGAAGAAATGGCCCAGGAAAGTTTTATAAAGGCATATAAATCGCTGGGTTCGTTTAGGGGGAGTGCCAAATTTTCTACCTGGCTTTACCGGATTACCTATAATACGTGTATTTCGGAAACAAGGAAAAAAAAGCAGTATTTTACTTCAACCGACGATGTTCAGATTAGCGAAGAGGCTGAAGAAATGAACCTCGACGGTATTCCGGAAGAAAACCGGGCCACGTATATTAAAGAGGCCCTGGAAAAATTGCCTGAGGATGAATATACACTGGTTCTTCTTTACTATTTCGAGGAAAAGGCAGTTGATGAAATTTGCAAAATTACCGGACTTTCGGCCAGCAATGCCAAGGTAAAACTGTTCAGAGCCCGGAAAAAACTGTACACGATTTTGAATGAAATGTTGAAAGACGAGTTACATACAATATTATAATATGAAACGAGAAATTGAAGATAAAAAACTGAAGGCGTTCCTTAAAAGCGCTCAGCTTGAATCGCCCGGAGCTGATTTTTCTGCCCGGGTAATGAACCGCGTTTTTGAGGAAAAAGCTGCACTCGAGCAGGTGAAAAGTGAGCCTTTGCTTGGAAAAGGATTCTGGGTTATACTGGCGCTTTTTGCAGGCTTAATAGCGGCCGTTTTTGTTTTGCAGGGGAGTGGAGCTTCAGGCGGCGAAACCTTGAATTTTTTGAAAGAAGTGGACACCAGTGCTGTGGCAACAGGATACCAGAATTTTTTCGAAAAACTGGGCGCTGCTCCGCTTAGCATTGCCGGTATTTTTCTTGCCACTTCAATACTACTTTTTCTTGAAAAATTTTTAAGCAACCGGAGTCATGTGTTTTCATGAATAAATTGATGAAAATTTACCCGAAAAATCCTGGTTGAAAAACCGGGATTTTTTTATTCGTATTGTTTTCAGAAGAAAAAATGCTAATAGCAAAGTTCTGGGTTTAAGTATTTTCCCACGTATGTATCTATTCCTTCTTCAAGTGGAGTAAACTCTTTGGTGTATCCAATTTCTCTCAGCTTTTCAATTTCGGCCTCCGTAAAATACTGATATCTGCCACGCAAATCAACAGGAGTGTCTATAAAGGTAATGTCCGGATTCATTTCGAGGCTGTTAAATACAGCGTTGGTTAAATCAAGAAATGAGCGGGCTTTGCCGGTGCCAACGTTGTAAATACCGGGGTGTTGCTGGTTATTCATGAAATGCAGCATCACTTCGGCAATATCGTCAACATAAATAAAATCGCGGCTTTGCTCACCATCTTTATAATCCTGGTGATGCGAGCGGAAAAGTTTCATTTTCCCGGTTTCCTTTATTTTTTTGAAAGCATGCAACACTACAGAGGCCATTCTTCCTTTGTGGTATTCGTTGGGGCCGTAAACATTAAAAAATTTCAACCCAGTCCAGAACGGGGGAGTACGAGTTTGTTTCAGTGCCCAAACATCAAAATCGTGTTTCGACCAACCATAGAGGTTTAGTGGCCTGAGGTAAGACACATTGGTGTGCGAATCTGAAAAACCTACCTCGCCGTTTCCGTATGTAGCAGCCGATGAAGCATATAACAGCGGCACCTGAATTTCGGAGCAGATATTCCACAATCGCTGCGAATAAATTAAATTGAGTTGTTGGTACAGTTCCGGTTCCTGGCCAACAGTATCGGTACGGGCGCCCATGTGAAAAATAAAGTCCACATCGGCGGCATTTTTTATCAGCCACTTAAAGAATTTATCCCTGTCGATAAATTTATAGTACTTTTTTTTGAATAGGTTAAAATCTTTGGCAGGATCGTCAAAGCGGTCAACCAATACAAGATCATTGTATCCCTTCTGGTTTAGCTTTCCGGTTAAATAACTGCCAATAAATCCGGCGGCGCCTGTAATTACTATCATTGTTTCAAAGCGGTTTAATTCGGTACAGCATTCAATCCATAGGATTGCATAGTTAAAAATATAACTGCTGTATGTTCATATTATTGTATTACTTATAAAGTAAATTTTAACATTCATAATGATTTTCTGAAAAAAAGTTAATCTTTGTAATGAATTTAATAACAACAGATATGAATGAACCTAAAATAGCTGATTCCAACGGGTATGAAAGAATTGATGTTTTTGACGAAGCAGCAATTGGCGAACTGGCCCGGAATTATAAGAATATCCTGCAGATAATAGGAGAGGATGTTAAACGCGAGGGGCTCGACAAAACTCCTGAACGGGTGGCTAAATCCATGCAGTTTTTGTTGCAGGGGTATAAAACCGATCCGGTTGAGATTTTACGTTCGGCCATGTTTAAAGAAGATTATCGGCAAATGGTAATTGTAAAAGATATAGAAATATACTCCATGTGCGAACATCACCTGCTGCCGTTTTTCGGGAAAGCCCATGTTGCCTATATTCCCAATGGCACCATTACCGGACTGAGCAAAATCGCACGCGTGGTTGATGTTTTTGCACGTCGTTTGCAGGTGCAGGAACGATTGACAACTCAAATTAAGGAGTGCATCCATGACACGTTAAAGCCGCTCGGCGTGGCAGTGGTTATTGAAGCCCAGCACTTGTGCATGCAAATGCGTGGAATCCAAAAGCAACATTCAATTACCACAACATCCGATTTTACCGGAGCTTTTCAGAAAAATGCCACACGCGACGAGTTTATTAAACTGATAAGCACAAAGTTCAGTTAACGTTTTAATTGATAAACTCGATGCAAACCGGCGCCGGAATTTGCAATTCTTTACCAGTGAATTCAAGGGCTCCGTTTTCCGGGTAAATTTTAAAAACACTAATGTTGTTGCTGTGCTGGTTGGCTGCCAGCAAAAACCGGCCGCAAGGGCTAAGTGCAAAGTTTCGGGGCCACTCGCCTTCGGTTGAAACCGTTGTTATTAAGTTCAGTTTTCCTGAAGATTTATCAATTTTAAAAACCGAAATGGAGTTGTGCCCTCTGTTCGAACCATACAGAAACCGTCCGTCTTTTGAAACATGAATATCGGCGCAGTAGCTTTTTTCGCTGTAATTTTCGGGTAAAGTTGAAACCGTTTGAAATGTTGCCCATTTTTGGTTTTGCTTTTTCAGGGCTGTAATTGTTGAATTTAATTCGTTAATAACATAAATGAAATTGCCGTTTGGGTGAAAATCGAAATGTCTGGGACCTGCACCGGGTTCCATTTTTACAAATTGTTGTTTGGTAGGTTGCAGTTCATTTTTCTTCAATTCGAAAATATTCAACTGATCGGTACCAAGGTCGGCACTATAAACTTCTGAACCAAAAGGTGAGAACTTAACAGAATGAGCATGCGGTGCTGATTGTCTGGATTTGTCAGCACCCGATCCTTTATGTTCAATGGTAGTGCTTGCCGGTTGCAGGCTTCCATTTTTATTAACCGGATACAACGATGTTGTTCCCCCGCCGTAGGTAGCAATAGCAACAAATTTTCCATCGGGCGAAACATCAACGTGGCACGGATCTGCGCCATGAGAAACCTGTTTGTTCAGAAATTTCAAACTGCCGTCTTTTTGTATCCGGTAAGCAGAAACATAACCGCCCGATTTTTCAATTTCAATTGCGGGCCGGGTTACTACATACAATTTTTCATTGCCGGGCGAAATTTTCAGAAAAGATGGGTTATCAACTGCTTTAAAGGTATTTTCCAGCGTAAGTCCTCCGGTTTCGCTGTTAAAGCTGCAGAGGTAAATTCCTTCGGCACCCTCAGAAGTAAATGTGCCTACATAAAACTTTTTCATTTCCTGGCCATTGCTCTGCAATACAAGAAGGGGAAGGAGCAAAAGAAAACAAATAAAATTCTTCATATCGTTAAATTTTGAAATTTTGATTAAAGAATGTTCAACGAAATTGAACAATTACTTGCAATAAACACTTTTTAATAGTAACTTTTTCATTAAAAATAAAACGAAAAATTATGAAAACAACTTTAGTGGGATTAATAATGGTGTTATTTCTTTTTGCCGGACAGGCCAGTGCCCAGAAACTTGAAAAAGTATGGGAAACTTCTGAGGAAATGAAAACACCCGAATCGGTTCTTTATCATGAAGATAAAGATGTAATTTATGTAGCTAATATTAATGATAATCCTTCCGAAAAAGACGGAAACGGATTTATCACTATTTTAAATCCGGATGGGAGCGTGAAGGAATATAAATGGGTTGAAAATTTGAGTGCTCCCAAAGGAATGGCCGTTTATGACGGGAAATTGTATGTTGCCGACATTGATCAGCTGGTTGAAATTGATATTGAACAAGGGGTAATTTTAGAAAAGTACGATGCGCCCAACGCAGTGTTTTTAAATGATGTTGCAGCATGTATGAACGGGATGATTTTCGTTTCCGACACCCGCACGGCTAAAATCCATGTTTTGCATAACGGCAATTTTAGTGTTTGGCTCGAAGGTGAACCTTTTGAATCGCCCAACGGACTTTTTACCGAAGGCGGAAAACTATATGTTGGAGATAACAACGTGTACGAGGTAGATGTTAAAAGTAAAAAGGTGAAACAAATTATTGCCGACGCCGGTGGTGTTGACGGACTTGAAAAAAATAACGAAGGCGAATTTGTATTTTCCAACTGGCCGGGGCGTATTTTTATCCATAAAAACGGAGAAAACATTAAACTTCATGATTCTACAGCTCAGGAAATTAATACTGCCGATATTGATTTTGCACTGAAATATAACTGGGTATTGGTTCCTACTTTTTTTGATAACCGGGTTGTTGCCTATAAAATTATTTTGGAGTAAAATTTTTAATTTGCATTGATTTGAATATTTTTAGTGTAAAATCAAAACAGATATTATAATGGAAGAACCAAAAATTGCAGCAAAACAACCTTCAATGGAGTCACTAAAACCCGGAACATATTTCTGGTGTGCATGTGGAAGAAGCAGTAACCAGCCGTTTTGCGACGGATCGCATAAGGGCACTTCGTTTACTCCTGTGCAGTTTAAAATTGATGAACAAAAAGATGTATGGCTTTGCCAGTGCAAGCATTCAAAAAACAAACCTTATTGCGACGGTACCCACAACGATTTGTGAAAATTCGTCGTGTTTTTTTAAAGTTCGTCTTTTAATTCCTGAATTGTAAGAGACTGTTTTGATTTTGTTTTTTAGAAATATTTTGATGTATT